>JADFUQ010000114.1 GCA_015222065.1 Bacteroidota bacterium | reverse complement strand
CACCGATTAACGATTTGTGAAGTAATTGAAAATCTGAAATCTAAAATCGTTAATCCTTGTTCGATATTCAGTTTAACTAAAACTTATTGACTTTATGGACTGACATAAATTAGTTAGATTGTTTTTTTGTATTTATTATTTTGGATTCAAACTCCCTGTCCGGTAACCTTCCAGGTCGAGAGTTACATAAATGAATCCCAATTGTTTGAGTTTTTTAGTTATTTTCTTTGATAACGAAATATTTGCTAATTTGGAAATATTCTCCTGGTTCACCTCGATTCGTGCAAGATCATTATGAGATCTGACCCTTACTGTTCTAAATCCTGAATCAATCAGGAATTTTTCAGCTAATTCGATCCTTCTTAAATCATTTGAACTTACAGTATTATTGTGTGGCATTCTTGTAAGCAGGCAGGCATATGCAGGTTTATCCCAGGTTGGAAGTCCGTAATGCTTTGATATGTCACGTATCTCTTTTTTTGTAATTCCTGCTTCCTTGAAAGGACTCCGTATCTCTAGTTCCGCTAAAGCTTTTAATCCCGGTCTGAAATCATTTTGGTCATCATGATTGGTTCCATCAACTACGAAATTATATCCATCTTGCCTGGAAATTTCTTTCAATTTCTTAAAAAGAATGGTTTTACATATATAACATCTGTCATCAGGGTTATTCAGGAGTGCATTATCAAATGGTAATTCTAATATTTGCATCGGGATTTTAAAATTACCGCAAAACTCCTTTGCTTCATCAAGTTCCCGGTTTGCTATGTAGGGTGTTTTTATAGTATAAGCTTTGGCTTTATTTTTCAATATTTTGTGTGCAACATATATCATCAAACTGCTGTCAACTCCACCGGAAAATGCCACAGCAACACTGCCCATACTCTCCAGAATATGAGTCAGTTTTTTGTATTTTTCTGTATGTACCATATATCTCGTTACCTCATTTCACTGCAACACTACGGTTCGTTTTTCTTAACTTCATCATTCTTCTAAAGAGTTACTGGTTACTAGTTACTGGTCACTGGTTACTGGTCTCTTCGCTCTTTGCTCCCTGCTCTCTGCTCTTCCTTTCCTACAACTGTTTATTTATTTCTTTCATTACTTCATACAGAGAGATATTGTGTTTTAAGGCAATTTTTTTGCAGTCGTCATATTCAGGCTTGCTATGAATCTTCACTCCGTTTAACCATGATGATTTTATCCTTACCTTTCCCCATTTAGTCTCAATATCAGAAAACTTCCTTTCAAGACTTGTTTTATTTACTTTGTAATCTCTTATTCCAATCGATGTAGTTTCAGTAAGAAGTGTATTCTTAAGGGTCTCAATATTTTTCTTACTGCATAAAACATTGATCTTGATCCCGGGTCTGCTTTTCTTCATAATTACCGGTGTAAGAAAAACATCATTAGCCCCGGCATTAAAAAGTTTTTCAATAACATATTCATAATGTTCAGGATTCATATCGTCAATGTTACACTCAATCATATGATTCGAATAACTTTTTTCAGGCAGAGCGGATTCCTCAATCAACTCACCCAGATAAACCCTTAGCAAATTTGGGATATTCCCTTTTTTATGACCAACTCCATAACCTGTCTTTTGTATTTTAATACCGGGTTTATCTGTAAACTCAATGACTGTAGCAGCAAGAATTGCAGCCCCCGTGGGAGTAGTTGCCTCAAAATCTACATTTCCCATCCTGACAGGGATTCCTTTCAGTATCTCTGCAGTTGCCGGTGCGGGAACAGGCAGGGTGCCATGTGCACATTTAACAAAACCACCACCAACTTCAATACCTGAGGCAATTATTTTATCCGGTTTAAAATAATTTATTGCTATAGCTGCCCCTACAATATCAACAATTGAATCAACAGCACCTACCTCATGGAAATGGACCTTTTCAACAGGCGTATTATGTACTTTTGCTTCTGCAATGGCAATTTTCCTGAAGATAAGCAGGCTTAATTCTTTAATTTCATCATTTAGGGTGCTTGACCTGATTATTTTCTCAATATCAGACATATGACGATGTTTATCAGTTTTTTCTGTGATAACATTCACCTTTGTGCCAAAGATCCCGTGTCTTTGATCTTTGGTTACTTTTATTTCATATCTGTCAATTTTTATTTTATGCAGTTCATTTTTCAAATATTTCGGATCGAGGCCAAGATCAATCATAGCACCCAGGTTCATATCTCCGCTAATTCCTGAAAAGCAATCGTAATAAAGTATTTTCATAATATTATATTATATTTAAATATCTAAATAACAAAAATAATGCATATTTTTATTTTATTATTGCAAATTAAAAATATTAGATCATGAAAAGGAGAGAATTTGTCAAAAAATCGGTGGGTGCCGGATTTGTTGCGGGTACTGCTTTAGCTTTCGGATCAATTAATAATTTATTTGGAAAAGTACCTTTGCCATATTCACCGGCCGACCTTATTGCAGTAAAAGGAGGAAATCCTGGTCAGATGTTCGACCGTGGTATTGAAGCTTTGGGAGGGATTGAGAAGTTTGTAAAACCAAACCAGACAGTTGTTGTGAAGCCAAATATTGGATGGGACAGAAGCCCTGAGCAGGCTGCCAATACTAATCCACATCTGTTAACAAGAATAATTGAACATTGTCTTAAAGCAGGTGCTAAAGAAGTACGGGTATTTGATCATACCTGTGATGTCTGGACGAAAACATATAAGAATTCAGGAATTGAAAAAGCTGTTAAGGATGCAGGTGGTAAGATTGTTCCGGGAAATACCGAAGGATATTATCATGAGGTAGATATACCAAAAGGTGTAAAACTTACTTCAGCCAGGGTACATAAATTGATTCTTGAATCGGATGTATTCATTAACGTTCCGGTTTTAAAGCATCATAGTTCATCCCGGCTTACAATTTCGATGAAAAACCTTATGGGTGTTGTTTGGGATCGACGTTTTTGGCATCGAAATAATCTCCATCAGTGTATTGCCGATTATGCCACATATGAACGTAAACCGGATCTGAATATTGTAGATGCTTATAATGTTATGATGAGAAATGGACCGCAGGGTGTTTCTGTTTCAGATATTGTTAATATGAAAACCCAGATCCTTACCACCGATATAGTTGCTGCTGATGCTGCCGCAACCAGGTTTTTCGGTAGCAATCCTGCGGATGTACTCTATATTCGCAAGGCTAATGAAATGGGTGTTGGTGAAATTGATCTCGAAAAGCTATCTATCAAAAGAATAATGATCTGATTTTTATGAACCGAGCATGACAAAAACAAAACCATTTTGACACACACAGGGATGATTATTTTTTGTTATGCGAGCTACATCTGACAATTCAAAATCAATTATAAACAGATGAACCGAACATGACAAAATTTAATCTATTTTGACACACAGTGGAATGATTAGTTTTTTGTCATGTGAGCTACATGTGACCGTTGAAAATTGAATTATAAACACATGAAATATACTTCTCTTAAGAAATTAAGGGTTATCATTTCGATTGTATTTTTCGTTTTGATAACTCTGGTTTTTATTGATTACCGAAATATTTTACCCGAAGAATTTGTTAGTGGAGTACTTTACCTTCAATTCATTCCTTCATTGCTTAAATTTATAAATCTTTTATCCGTTTCAGTTGTTGGATTTATAGTTGTTCTGATACTCACTTTTTTTTTTGGAAGAATATATTGTTCATCTATCTGTCCGCTTGGTGTTTTTATGGATGTTATATCTTTTATTTCGCGTAAGTTAAAGAAAAAGAAGAAACGATTCCGATATAAAGAACCACAAAACATACTCAGGTATTTCTTATTAGCTGTAACAGTTATATTTTTCACTGCAGGAAGTATATATTTTATTCTCTTGTTGGATCCTTATAGCAATTTTGGCCGGTTAATAACTTATTTTGTGAGTCCGGTTATAATCTTGATAAATAACGGTGTGGCAGGCATTTTGGGGAATTTTAATGTTTATGCAGTCTTTCCTGTTGAGATACAAAATGTGAGATTTGAATTGTGGATATATCCAATGCTTTTCCTGATCCTTATAACCTGGATGTCATTCACCGATGGAAGATTATTTTGCAATACTATTTGTCCTGTAGGAACTCTGCTTGGACTGCTTTCTAAGTTTTCATTGTTCAAAATACGGTTTGATAAGGAGAATTGTACATTATGTGGTCGTTGTACAAAGGTATGTAAATCAGACTGTTTGGATTTTAAGGAGCAGATTATAGATTATTCCAGATGTGTGGAATGTTTCAATTGTTTGCCTGTATGTACTTCTAATGCTATTCAATACACTTATAAGAAAACAGGAGATCATAATTCCGGTGATACAAAGATAAAAGTCAACAATCTGCCAGACGATTACGATAAGAATAAAAGAAAATTTCTAACCTTTTTATTATCAGTTTTTGCAGGAAGTGCTATTGGTAGCATAAAACAGGATACTCAAGAGGAATATAAAGATTCTACTGTCCCGGAAGAGAAAGAATTTCCTGTGACTCCTCCCGGATCATTAAGCATAAGGAATTTTACTTATAATTGTACTGCTTGTAGTTTATGCGTCAGTGCTTGTCCGTCAGACGTATTACAGCCTTCGTTCAATGAATACGGACTTTCAGGAATGATGCAGCCGCATATGGATTACCATACCGGATATTGTAATTTTGAATGTACCAGGTGTAGTGAGGTATGTCCAACAGGTGCTATACTTCCTGTACCGGAGGACGAAAAAAAGCGGATTCAAATGGGTATAGCAAAGTTTGTAAAGGAGAATTGTATAGTTCATACTGAAAAAACTGACTGTGGAGCATGCTCAGAACATTGTCCTACAAAAGCTGTAAAAATGGTTCCTTATGAGGGTGATTTGTTAATTCCTGAAGTAACAGATGACATTTGTGTTGGTTGTGGTGCATGCGAGTTTGCATGTCCAACAACACCTTTTAAAGCAATTTATATTGACGGGCATTCAATACATGAAATAGCAAAAGAACCTGAAGAGGAAGAACTTGAAAAACCAGTTGACGAAGATGATTTTCCCTTCTGACAATTTTGAACTAATTAAAGCCTGTCAATAAAGTCCGAAAATTTAGATAAATATATAAAATTACAAAAAACAAGCACCAAATAACAAATAAATCACAATGATCCAAATAACAATATTCAAAGCTGTTTTGAACATTGAGTCATTGAAATTTGATATTTATTTGTGATTTGTTTTTTGTGATTTGTTATTTACTAATTGGTGCTTTTATTCAAAATTTGTCTGACTTTATGGACAAACACTAATTGGTTACCTGATAATCTTAAAAAATCTTTTCCACCTTATTTTACCAAGAAACTTCTTGTCCTTATCAAGAGATAACCAAACAATTACTGGTTTGCCAACTATATGATCCTCGGGAACAAATCCCCAGAACCTGGAGTCGGCAGAATTATGACGATTGTCACCCATTAGCCAGTAGTAATCCATTTTAAAAGTATATTCATTTGCAGGATCACCGTTAATAAGAATTTGATTTTTAGTTACTTCCAGATCATTTTCTTCGTATACATTAATAATCCTTTCGTACAGGGGGAGTGTTTCTGGTGTTAACTGCACTGTGACTCCTTTAACAGGGATGGTAAGAGGTCCGAAATTATCTTCATTCCATGTGTAAATGGGATCATGCGGGAAAATATACCCGGCATATTCACCCGGTTCCCTTAATATTTTTTGAACAGATTCAACGTTCTTGAATTTTTCCAGTTTATTAGCTTTATCCTCTGTAAGAGGCAGAACATAAAAATTAGTAGAAAATGTATGGCGGTCGGCCAGAGTAATATCAAGACGATCAAAAGCTTTAGGGTTTATTCTTGAAGTAGTATTTACCATATAATTAAATTGCTGATGTTTAAATGGACCTTGTTCTTTACCGTTTATAAGCAATTTCCCTTTTTTGATCTCTAAAATATCACCAGGAATTCCAACACATCTTTTTATATAATTATCTTTTCGGTCAACCGGCCGATAGACAATAGTTTTATTGTCATGAATCATTTGTCTGGCACGGTTCAGGTAATAATTGTTATCAATAGTTGAATCAAGTTGGCTTTTTTCAAGCTCCCGCAAACTTGATGCCTGAGACCTTACAATGGAATAATAACTTTGTGTCTGGTTTTCAAATACAACCGTATCGCCCGCGGGAAAATTGAATACAACAATATCATTGTTCTTTATTTCACGGAAACCTGCAAGACGTTTATATGGCCAGTGAATCCATTCAAGGTATGATTTAGTTTTTAATATTGGAAGAGTATGCTGGGTAAATGGGAAGGACAGGGGGGTGTTGGGTATTCTGGGACCATAATTCAGTTTGCTTACGAAAAGATGATCGCCAATCAGAAGTGATTTTTCCATTGATCCGGTGGGGATCCTGAAGTTTTGGAAGAAGAAGATGTTAATTAAAGTTACAGCAATTACTGCAAATATCAGAGCATCAAGCCACTCAATAAAAGCACTGTTTTTTTTATTTCTTCTTTTCCAGAAAGTCCAGTTTACTTTTTTGGTAACATAAATATCGAATACTACTGCCAGACCAAATAGCAGCCAATAATTTCCAATCCAAATTACAAAAAGGATGTATACTACTGCAGCAATACCAAATTTGAAATATTTATTTCTCAGAATATTCATATGTTTTAATTTTTTTGTCAGGCAAATGTAATATTTAACATGAAGAATTCATAGCTTTTGTAATGCAGGAATTTTAAAGTGTTCTATTTAGAGTTTGTTAATAAACTAAAAATGTTTGTTTAGGTATGAAATTCCAAATAACAAAAAACAAAAAACAAATAAATTCCAAATAACAAAAAAATAAAAATTCAAAACAGAATTTACTAATACATTATTTTTTCTTCTTTTTATTTTCTTTTTTTGAATTTTGAAACTTGAGATTTATTTGTATTTTGTTGCTTGTTTTTTGTGGTTTTTAGTATTTATATAAACTTTCGGATTTTATAGACGTGTTCTATATAGTGGGATGATTATATACCCAGAACATCTTCCATTCTATAAACCCCTATCTTATTTTTTATAAACTCAGCTGCTATTATTGCTCCATGAGCAAATCCTGCCCTGCTTTTTGCCTCATGTTTCAATTCAATACAATCGACATTTGAATTATATTTTATAATATGGGTGCCCGGCACAGTATCTTTTCTTTCAGAGAGTATGCTGAGGGTTTGTTTGTTTGCAGTTTGTTTATTTTTCCATTCCTTTTTTCTCTCCACGTTTTTGATAATACTATCAGCCAGTGTAATTGCTGTGCCACTGGGTGAATCAAGTTTTGCGGTGTGGTGGATCTCATTTATTTCAACATCATATTGCTCGAAATTATTCATGATTTTTGCCAGGGTGGCATTGAGATGAAATAAAATATTTACACCAATACTAAAATTTGAAGCGTACAGAAATGATCCGTTTATTTTCCTGCAGAGTTCAACTGCTTCATTATACTTAGCCAACCAACCCGTAGTACCTGATACAACAGGGGTTTTTGCTTCCAGACACTTCCTGATATTTTCAAATGCAGCGACAGGGCGGGTAAATTCGATAGCTACATCGATCTTTTTCAGATTATTATTATTCAGATCTTCCTTATTATTCTCATCAATAATAAACTCTATTGAATGTCCCTTTTTCAGAGCCGATTTTTCAATTTCCCGTCCCATTTTTCCATAACCGATTATTCCTATATGCATGATCAGTGGCTTTATTAGTGTATTAGAATATTAATGTTTATGGCTTGATAGTGTCAAATTTCATTATACTTCGCATTCTTAAGTCGGCAATCTTCAGTCGGCAGTCGGCAATTTGAAGACCGGACTATATAATATCAGTCCATAAAGTCAAACAAATAATAAATTTAAGGACCAAGTGTTAAATAACAAATAGCAAATAACAAATCTCAAATCTCAAATAAACTCCAATTTACAAATAACAAAAATTCAATAAAGAATTAACCTACATATTGTCTTTATGCTTTTCTTTTTCTTTTTTTTTGAACATTGGGATTTGAAATTTATTTGATATTTGGTGCTTGTCATTTGTAATTTACTTGCAAATAGGTGCTTGTTATTTGTGATTTTTTACATTTAATTGTGTTATAATTGTTTGATTGTTATTTACTTTTTTGCCGACTGTTGACTGTGGACTGCCGACTAATAACTAATTATTTATGAAACCTGAAAATTAAGGTTTTTTTTAATTAACCCTGTGAAATAAATCAAAGATTTATTGCGAAGCTATGTTCTTATTATATTATATAAAGATAAAAAAAGGGAGGTCTTACTGACTTCCCATTAAACTGAAAATATGTTGAAAATTACCTATTTAACATTTTTCACTTTATTCACAACTGCTTCAAAAGCTTTTGGATGATTCATTGCAAGATCGGCAAGTACTTTACGGCTAAGTAAAATTCCTTTTTTATTAATCTTTCCTATGAATTCGGAATAGGACATATCATATTGGCGTACTGCGGCATTAATTCGCTGAATCCAAAGTGATCTAAAATTCCTTTTCTTCTTTTTCCTGTCATAATATGAATACTGAAGTCCTTTTTCAAGGGCATTTTTGGCAACAGTATAAACATTTTTCCTTCGACCAAATTGCCCTTTGGTCTGTTTTATGACCTTTTTTCTTCTTCTTTTTGAAGCTACTTTATTTGTTGCTCTTGGCATAGCTTTAATTTTTTGAATGGTTAGCGGTCTGTTATAGACTCTTTTTAGCTAATTCACTCTGTTAATAAATAATTAAAATTTAATAATTTAACGGGTAGATTCAATCCTATTTCATTCCTAACAATAACTTGATATTCTTTTCGTCCGAGCTATGAACTTCGCCAAAATAACCGAGATTCCTTTTTCTTTTTTTGTGTTTCTTGGTTAGTATATGACTTTTATAGGCATGTTTCCTCTTTATTTTTCCCGATCCGGTTAATGCAAATCTTTTTTTTGCACCCGGATTTGTCTTCATCTTAGGCATTTTTATATGCTTTTTAGGTTATTGATTAATATTACTTCTTTTTTCCCTGAGTTTTTGGTGAAATAAACATTGTCATTCTCTTCCCTTCAAGCTTTGGCATTTGTTCAACAATTCCAAGTTCCTCGAGATCTTGTGCCAGCCTGAGAAGAAGGATCTCACCTTTTTCTTTAAAAAGTATAGAACGACCCTTGAAGAAAACAAAAGCTTTGACTTTAGCACCATCATTGAGGAACTTTTCAGCATGCTTGAGTTTGAAATTGTAATCATGATCATCTGTATTTGGGCCAAATCGCAATTCCTTAATAACCACTTTCATTGTTTTGGCTTTTATGGCCTTTTGTTTCTTTTTCAATTGATAAAGAAACTTTTGATAATCAAGGATTTTGCATACTGGCGGATCATTCTGAGGTGCAATCTCAACAAGATCAAGATTCATTTCATCAGCCATTCTCAAGGCTTCTTCAACAGAACAAATACTTTGTCCTTCTTCAATATTATCACCAACAAGCATAACTGTTTTGGCTCTAATACTCTCATTTATACTGTGTTGAAATTGAGCCTTTTTTTTGGGTCCTCTTTTAAAATTTGATATGGCTATAACTCCCCCTTTTTTTAAAATAATAATTATTTAATTTTTGCTTTCTTAACAATAAATTCTGCAAACTCCTCCAATTTCATATTTCCCTGGTTTCCTTCGCCTTGTTTTCTAACTGCAACTGATTTCTCATTCATTTCCTTCTCACCTACAATAAGTAGATAAGGGATACGTTTAAGTTCATTATCCCTTATTTTCCTGCCAATCTTTTCGTTACGATCGTCAATCAGGGTGCGAATATCGTAATTATTTAGGAAATTAAAAACTTTTTTAGCGTAATCATTGAATTTTTCACTGATTGGCAGTATGACGACCTGATCAGGTGTTAACCAAAGAGGAAATTTCCCTTCAGTATGTTCAATAAGCAAGGCAACAAACCGCTCCATTGACCCAAATGGTGCCCGGTGGATCATTACAGGCCTGTGTTTTACATCATCAGCACCAATATATTCAAGTTCAAATCTTTCGGGCAGGTTATAATCAATCTGAATTGTGCCAAGCTGCCATTCCCTTCCGATAATATCATTAACCATAAAATCAAGTTTAGGGCCGTAAAATGCTGCTTCACCTTTAACTATTTTAATTTTAAGCCCTTTTTCTTCACATGCTTCTAAAATTGCCTGTTCAGATTTTTCCCAGTTTTCATCACTTCCAATATACTTTGTTTTATCTTCCGGATCACGTAATGATACCTGAGTTGTAAAGTTGTGGAAATCCAGAGCTTTGAAAATACTAAATACGATATCAATTACTTTAATAAACTCTTCCTTTAACTGGTCGGGCCGGCAAAAAATATGTGCATCATCCTGGGTAAATCCACGCACTCTTGTTAAACCATGCAATTCACCACTCTGCTCGTAGCGGTAAACGGTTCCAAACTCAGCATACCGGATTGGTAACTCTTTATATGTATGTGGCTTAAACCTGTAAATTTCGCAATGATGCGGACAGTTCATAGGTTTAAGAAGGAATTCTTCTTTCTCGTCCGGAGAATGAATTGGTTTAAATGAATCTTTTCCATATTTATCATAATGACCTGATATGACATAAAGTTCTTTCTGTCCAATGTGAGGACTGATAACCGGCTCATATCCGTACTTACGATGTAAATCTTTCAGGAAATCTTCTAATCGTTCTCTCAATTTTGCACCTTTTGGTAACCATAATGGAAGTCCCTGGCCAACCCTTTGACTAAAGGTGAATAGTTCGAGTTCTTTGCCAATCTTCCGGTGATCCCTCTTTTTTGCTTCTTCAAGCATCTTAAGATGTTCATCAAGCAACTTCTGTTTCGGAAATGATACTCCGTAAATTCTGGTGAGCTGTTTTCTGTTCTCATCACCCCTCCAGTATGCTCCTGCAATGCTCAACAATTTTATAGCTTTGATTGATTCAGTAGAAGGTAAGTGGGGTCCTTTGCAAAGATCAGTGAAGTTTCCATTAGTATATAAGGTGATTTCTTTATCATTCAGCTCACTGATCAGCTCTTGTTTATATTCATCTCCTTTTTTAGTATATTTTTCTAATGCTTCTTTCTTGCCGGTTTCCTTTCTACAGAATTCATTTTTTTGCCTTGCCAGTTCAGTCATTTTCTGCTCTATTTTTGGCAGGTCTTTTTCGGTAATAACCTTATCTCCGGGAAGATCAACATCGTAATAAAATCCATGTTCAATTGCAGGTCCAATACCAAATTTTATTCCGGGGTACAAGGCTTCAAGCGCTTCAGCCAATAAATGTGCAGATGAATGCCAGAAAGTATGCTTTCCTTCAGGGTCATCCCACTTATGGAGTTTTATTGCTGCATTATTATAGATAGGTCTGGTTAAATCAAAGATATCTCCATTTACAGTAATTGAAAGTACTTCCCTTGCAAGCCCGGGACTTATACTTTTTGCAATCTCAATGCCCGTAACACCTTCAGGGAATTCTTTTTTTGACTTATCCGGAAATTCAATTCTTATCATATACTCTGTTTTTACTTGGCTGAAACAGTTTGCAAAGATAATATAAAATGAGTAAAATGACTAAAATTAAAAATGAGCAAATCCACTTATTTGAATTTGCCCATTTCAATATTTTCACTCTACTCCTGAAATTCCCAGGTAATTAAATCATCGGCTGGATTTGGAGCGACTTTGTAACCTTTACTTGTTACGTACAAAAAGAAATAGATCAAGCAAACTATAAAAGAAAAGCCATTTTTGAAGAAGAGTTTTTTTGTTTAGGGAATTTCATAATAAATAGGTTCATCCCAGCCAATTAGATTTAACTGATATTTACCATTCTTAAATTCCTTTTTAAGTGGTTTTAAATTAAATTTCAATTCCTTGTAAAGATATGCTAGTCGCAAATCCGTGTACGAAGGAAAATAAAGATATAATTCAACTTGTGGTGGATCATCGGATGTTGGACCATCAGTAATTATTAATTCATTGGGAAAATCAAGACTTCCGCCACCGAAGTGAAAACTAATGGTTAAAATATCTCCATCTAAAAGAACTTCCTCAATTGTATAATCGTCTTTTTCCGGAGCTATTATTACATCGGGATGGTATACCTTAAAATCATTTTTAAATAAAATTGGTTTACTATCATCTAATTTTTCATTCTCGCAACCGATGAACGATGATACTACAATAAATAAGATCGAAATAAATAAATTTTTCATGGCTAATTAAGTGTTATTATTTAGTAAAAGTATAACATATATGTAAAAAAGCAAAAATAAACCTATGTTTAAAAAGAATTATAATGTATTATAAAAAAAAAAGCCCCCTTCAGCAGGTCTTCCTATCAGTGGGTTACAATTAATTGCTTAACTATCTTTTCCTTTCCTTTCGGAGTTATATGAACAGAATACACTCCACTTGCCAAATTTTTTGTATCTATTTGAATTGATGGCTCATTTGTTTTTAGATGATATATTTTAACTTGAAGATTATTATATACTGTTACTTCATATTCGTTTTTGAATGTATCAGGATTTTTAGATTTAAGAGAACCCTGTTTTATATCTTCGACGCTAATAGTAACTAAATCATCAGCTGGATTTGGAGACATTTTGAAACCCCAACATTCAATCCATACAAGCAAACGTTCCTCGGCTGAACCACACGTATTTGTGACCTCACAGAAAATCTGACCATATCCTTCCTCCAATCCTTCAATCTGTGCTTTATGTCCGGTTAATAAATATATATAAGTTCGGGAAGACTAACATATATAAGCGATAGAAGTTCTTTGAAATATCTTTCGATTTGAAATCAAAATCCTTATATTAAATACCCTTCTCTTCGTCCGCCAGCGGACTGAAAGATAATAGACAGGCATTTCAATGCCTGATACAAAGGATTAACAATTATTATTCATCCCATAGGGATAGAATGAAAACAGGCAGATATTTCAATACCTGATAAAGAAAATCGGCCATTCTAGTCCTCGGGCTGCTTGGCATGTGTTGTATATATTAATAACAGCCACTGAAGTGGCTGCCTATTATCAATAAGTCTCGAGACTGACGGCTGAAATTGAAACTGTTCAACTTATTACCGGACAGTAATGAGTTTAGTTTAAGATATACAAATTAGAACAGAGCCACTAAATTACTTATGATTCTTTATTCTATAAACAAAAGACTACTAGTGCATTATGATATATTGTTAAAAAAGTAAGAAAAAAAAATGGAATTACTTAAAGATTGGCATCAAATTTGAATTTT
>JADFUQ010000592.1 GCA_015222065.1 Bacteroidota bacterium | reverse complement strand
TTTATCAGCTTTTCCCATTTGACAAATGCGGTCGGAGCAATACCATGCGATGTTGATAGTATCACCATCTTTGTAATCCAGTTCTTTTTCAGAAATTGACCAGTCGAAATTTTTTATTCTGTTTTCGTAGGAGCCTATATTTGACATATCTGCTTATAAAATTTGATAAAAAGTACTGGCAATTTAGTGTTAATTGCAGATATCTAATAATTCATTAAACGATTTTATGCATTGTTATGTAACATGTTCTAATCAGCATATCCCTTTCTTAATCCACTCCTGTCTGATCCTGGAAAAAGTTTCTATCGCGAATTGAATATGTTCTTTGGAATGAGCAGCACTGATCTGGACTCTTATTCTCGATTTTCCTTTAGGCACAACAGGGAAATAAAAACCAATTACATATATCCCATTAGCTAAAAGATCTTCTGCCAGTTCCTGCGATATTTTAGCATCATTTGGAAGATGTCCGAGCATTATAGGCACTATTGGATGAGTACCCGGGACGATTGTATAACCGGCATCCTCCAGTCCTTTTCTGAACATTCTGGTATTTACCTCCAGTTTGTCTTTTAATTCGGTGGATTCGGATATAATATTCAATACCTCAAGTGTTGCTCCTGCAATAGCAGGTGATAAAGTATTGGAAAACAAGTAAGGTCTGGATCTCTGTCTGAGCAAATCAACAATCTCTTTTTTCCCTGAAATGCACCCACCGGAAGCACCTCCGAGTGCTTTTCCGAAAGTTGTAGTAATAATGTCAACACGGTCAATGGCATTACAATATTCATGGCTTCCCCTTCCTGTTTTACCAACAAATCCGGTAGCGTGTGAATCATCAATCATAACAAGCGCATTATGTTTTTCAGCCAGATCGCAGATCTTATCAACCTGTGCTATGATCCCATCCATTGAAAATACACCATCTGTAACGATTAGTTTAAATTTTGCCTGGTCACAATCGGCTTGCTTGAGTTGTTTCTCAAGATCGTCCATATCATTGTTCCGGTACCGGTACCGGTTGGCTTTGCAAAGTCTGACACCATCAATTATGGATGCATGGTTAAGCTCATCAGAAATAATAGCTGAATCAGATCCCAGCAATGGTTCAAAAACACCGCCGTTAGCATCAAATGCAGAAGAATAGAGGATAGTATCTTCGGTGCCAAGGAATTGTGATAGTTTATCTTCAAGTTCCTTATGAATATCCTGAGTACCACAGATAAAACGAACTGATGACATTCCAAAACCACGGATGTCAAGAGCTCTTTTAGCTGCCTCTATTACACGGGGATGCGATGTGAGTCCAAGGTAATTATTAGCACAGAAGTTTAATACTTTCAACCCTTTAATGGTTTCAATTACAACTCCTTGCGGTGTTGTGATTATCCTTTCTTCTTTATAGAAACCTCCATTACGGATATCCTGTAATTGCTTTTCCAGATGATCTTTAAAATTACCGTACATTTTATAGTTGAATTAATGTGTTATATGATAAAAATGTTACTGGTTACTGGTTACTGGTTGCTGTTAACCTCAAACATCTTCAAACCACAGTGAAATATGCTCCTTCCCTGGTGAAATATTTTCGTCCCTCAAATTTCACAGGGCAGGTGTCGCATTTCACGTGGCAAGCCTTAAACTCTTCATTCTTCCCTTTTGCCTTCTGCCTTTTGCTTTTTGCCTTTTCTTTTACCAGTCCAGAATTACCTTCCCACTATCCCTCCGTTCCATAACATCAAATCCTTTCTGGAAATCATCAACCGGAAAGCGATGTGTAATTACCGGAGAGAGATCCAGTCCTGAGATTAACATCTGTTCCATTTTATACCATGTTTCAAACATCTCTCTTCCGTAAATGCCTTTAATCTGCAGGGCTTTAAATATAATCTTATCCCAATCTACTTTTGTTTCGTTTGGCAAAATCCCTAAAAGAGCGATTTTCGAACCATTGTACATATTATCGATCATTTCTTCAAATGCTTTTGGCGATCCTGACATTTCAAGTCCGATATCAAAACCCACCATACCAAGAGAATCCATTGTATCTTTTATTTTTTCTCCTTTTGAAGGATTAATTGTACGGGTAGCTCCCATTTTTTTTGCTATTTCAAGACGTGAATCACTCAGGTCGCTTACAACAATATATCTGGCACCCGCGAAACGGCATATAGCAACAGCCATGCTCCCGATAAGACCTGCTCCTGTAATAAGTACATCTTCACCAATAACCGGGAACGAAAGAGCTGTATGAGCCGCGTTGCCAAACGGGTCCATAATTGATGCTGTTTCATCACTGATCCTTTCATCAACATGAATTATATTATCTGCAGGAATAATAACATATTCGGCAAAAGCACCATCCCGGTGAACACCGACACCAATAGAATTTTGACAAACATGTTTCTTGCCACGCCGGCAGTTACGGCAGTGCCCACAGGCAATATGACCTTCGCCCGTAACACGGTCACCAACATAAATGTTCCTTACTCCTGACCCGATTTTATGAACCACTCCTACATATTCGTGGCCGATTATTTTAGGTGTTTTTATGGTTTTCTTTGCCCAGTCATCCCAGAGATAAATATGAAGATCAGTTCCACAGATGGCTGTTTTATGTATTTTTATCATCACATCATTAATTCCCGGTTCCGGCACCGGAACCTCTTCCATCCATAGTCCTTTACCGGGTTTTGCTTTTACAAGAGCTTTCATCTTTTTCATACAGACTGATATTGAGAATTTCGGTTAAAATTTGGATATACCATTAAAGCATAATAAGTATACGGATTTTGCGAACGAAGTGAAGCAATCTTTCATGACTTTTCGTAAAGTTTTTGACAGTCGATTTATTTAACATTCTGGTTGTTTTTGGGAGTTTGCTTCGTCGCTTCGCTCCTCGCAAAATCCTTTTTCAACCA
>JADFUQ010000113.1 GCA_015222065.1 Bacteroidota bacterium | reverse complement strand
TTCTCTGGCGGAACATCCGGTCTTTCCATTGGCCATATATCACCTGAAGCTGCTGCCGGCGGGGAACTTTCACTGGTTCGAAATAATGATGTAATAGAAATTAACATAAAACAAAGAATAATAAACGTTAAACTAACTGACGAAGAAATTTCAGATAGATTGAATAAGGAAGAAAAAAAGGGCACTATGGCATTTAAACCCAAAAACCGGGATCGTCATATTTCTGCTGCTTTAAAAGCTTATGCACAAATGGTTACTTCGGCAAATAAGGGTGCTGTCAGAGAAATATAACTATTTAATCCATCAATTAATAACCACTATCCAAAAACAGGATAACATGGCAAAGACAAGAAAAAAAGAAAAGATCACAGGGGCAAAGGCACTGCTCTATTCCCTCCTCGAGGAAGAAGTAGAAACCATTTTTGGTTACCCGGGAGGCGCTATTATGCCAATTTATAATGAATTATATGATATTGAAGACGAAAAACTGAATCATATACTAACACGACATGAACAAGGGGCAGCACATGCAGCTCAAGCATACGCGATGGTTACAGGTAAAACAGGAGTATGTTTTGCTACTTCCGGACCAGGAGCAACAAACCTGATAACTGGTATTGCCAATGCTTTTCTCGATTCTGTTCCTGTAGTTTTCATAACTGCTCAGGTAACCTCAACCCTGATAGGATCAGATGCTTTCCAGGAAACTGATATTCTTGGAATATCAATGCCGGTTACCAAATGGAATTACCAGATCAAACAAGCTGAAAAGATCCCTGAAATTATTTCGAAAGCTTTTTATATTGCAAGTTCTGGCAGACCCGGTCCGGTTTTAATCGATATTACCAAGGATGCTCAATTGCAAACACTAGCTTTCAACTATCAGAAATGTACCAGTCTCAGAAGCTATAATCCAAATATCCCCCTGAACCCTGCTGATATTGAATCAGCAGCAATTCTTATCAATCATGCCAGAAAACCATTGATCCTGGCAGGCCATGGTATTCTGATATCAAAAGCCGGGAAAGAGCTAATGGCTTTTGTGGAAAAAACAGGTATTCCTGTGGCGTCAACTCTACTGGGGTTATCTGCATTTCCTGTCAAACATCCACTATATGCCGGATTACTGGGGATGCATGGGAACTATGGCCCAAATGTCAAAACAAATGAAGCTGATTTGCTAATTGCCATTGGAATGCGGTTCGATGACAGGGTCACGGGAGACCTCAAAAGATATGCAATAAATGCCAACATTATCCATATCGAAATTGACAGATCGGAATTAAACAAAAATGTAGAAGTCGATATTGAAATACACGGTGATGCCAAAGAAGTTCTAAAAGCACTTATTGATCAGGTGAAAGCTAACTCCTATCCTGAGTGGCTTTCTGAATTCAAGTTATGTAATAAAACTGAAACCGATAAAGTTATAAAACGGGAATGTTATCCATCCCGGGGAGAAATAAGAATGGGTGAAATAGTAAGTCTTATTTCTGAAAAAACACAGGGAGAAGCCATTATTATAACTGATGTAGGCCAACATCAGATGGCAACTGCAAGATATTATAAGTTCAAAAATCCTAACAGCCTGATTACTTCGGGTGGATTGGGAACAATGGGCTTCGGATTGCCAGCTGCTGTAGGTGCAAAAGTGGGTAAACCCAATGTTCCGGTTATCGCGTTTATTGGAGATGGAGGTTTTCAAATGACAATACAGGAGCTGGGAACTATCCTCCAATATCAACTTCCAGTGAAGATAATCATTCTGAATAATAGTTTTCTAGGTATGGTCCGGCAATGGCAGGATATGTTTTTTGATAAAAGGTATGCATCAACCGAACTTGTTAATCCTGATTTCGTCAAAATTGCAGAAGGTTTTGACATAAGTGCAAGGCGGGTTAAAGAACGGAAAACCCTTGAGATTTCTATTGATGAAATGCTTTCCTGCAAAAAACCCTGCCTGCTTGAGATAATGGTAGAAAAAGAAGGGAATATTTTACCTATGATAGAACCAGGTTCGTCAGTTTCTGAAATTACACTTTGTTTGTCTGTTAATAAGGATCTGTGATAAATAATTAGTACTTAAAGCGAACTCGTAACGCGAAACTCGTAACACTTTAGAAGAATGTAAAGTTTTGAATTTTAGTCACTTTTAACTTTAGGCACTTCTTTTACTAGGCACTGAATAGTTACCTAATATTTAATACAATGAAAAAAGAATTTACTATCTCACTATTTACCGAACATCATATTGGTATTCTTAACCAGGTTACTATAATCTTTACAAGAAGACAACTCAACATCGAAAGTATAGCTGCCTCCGGATCTGCTGTTAAGGGTATTCATAAATTAACTATTGTGGTCAATACAACAGAAGATCTGATTGAAAAAGTACAACGACAACTGGAAAAACTAATTGATGTTCTGAAAGTATTTGTACACACAAACGATGAAATTATTTATCAGGAAATAGCCTTGTATAAAGTTCAAACAACTGAGCTAATGAAAAGTGACATAATTGAATTTATAGTTCGTTCATCAAATGCCCGGTTCCTTGAAATTACACCGGAATATGTGGTTATTGAAAAAACAGGTCACAAACAGGATACGACCGATCTGCTGAATAAACTTGACCCTTATGGGGTTTTACAATTTGTCCGGTCAGGAAGGATAGCTATTACAAAACAAACAAAAGAGTTGATGGCATATCTCAAAGAGATGGATGAGGCAAATAATATAAAACAGGATAAGGACTTTGTAGCAGAAATAAAATCTGATCTTTAGAATATATGAATTATGGTAACTAATCAGTTGGCAATTGGCAGTTGGCGATCGATAAAAATGCAAAGAATAATGAGATTAGCCATTTTAGGCAATCCAAACTTAAGGTACAGAATAGTTACGAATTATGACTTTTATAATCGTTTATTGAAACAAGTATAAATATTTTCAGATAGAAGAAATAAAATTACTATTAATTAATTATTAACATTTAAAAACTATGGCAAAAATTAATTTTGGAGGTGTAACAGAGAATGTAGTAACCCGTGATGAATTTCCTGTCAATAAAGCACATGAGGTCTTAAAAAATGAAACAATCGCTGTTATTGGTTATGGCGTTCAGGGCCCTGCTCAATCTTTGAATATGAGGGATAATGGGTTTAACGTAATTATAGGCCAGTCACCCGACTTTAAAGAGGATTGGGAACGGGCAGTAAAAGATGGCTGGAAACCTGGTGAAACTCTTTTTCCAATAGAAGAAGCAGCCAAAAAAGCTACAATTATTCAGTATCTCGTATCAGATGCTGCTCAACGAGCCGTATGGCCTACATTAAAACAACACCTGAATGAGGGCGACGCGCTGTATTTCTCGCATGGTTTTTCAATTACTTATAGTGATCAAACCGGAGTAGTCCCTCCTGATAATGTGGATGTTATTCTTGTAGCACCAAAAGGCTCAGGGACAAGTGTTCGCAGAAATTTCCTGGCCGGTAGTGGTATAAACTCCAGCTATGCAGTGTACCAGGATTTTACGGGACGGGCAGTTGACAGAACATTAGCAATAGGAATTGCTATAGGATCGGGTTATCTGTTTCCAACTACTTTTCAGAATGAGGTGTATAGTGACCTTACCGGGGAAAGAGGAGTTCTGATGGGTGCAATTGCAGGAATTATGGAAGCTCAGTATAAAGTACTGCGTGAAAATGGTCATAGTCCAAGCGAAGCTTTTAATGAAACTGTTGAAGAGTTGACACAAAGCTTAATAAGGCTGGTTGATGAGAACGGCATGGATTGGATGTATGCCAATTGCAGTGCAACAGCACAAAGAGGTGCATTAGACTGGAGGCATAAATTCCGTGAAGCAGTATTGCCGGTTTTTAATGATTTGTATGAAAGCGTGAAAACAGGAAATGAAACCAGAATTGTACTTGAAAGGACCGGGAGTAAAAACTATAAGAGTGAACTGGAGGCTGAATTGAAAGAAATGAGGGAATCTGAAATGTGGCAGACCGGTGTACAGGTAAGGAAATTAAGATCAAATAAAGAATAATAAATAACGTGAGGAGCGCAGCGACAAACTAATGACAGCGCAGCTAAATGACACGAACGAAGTGAGCAAATGACACGAGCGGTAGCGAGTCCCATTGTATATAGAACTTTTAATTAATAACATATTAAAAACCAATTAAAATGGAAAATCAGATATTTATTTTCGACACAACCCTCAGAGATGGGGAACAAGTGCCTGGTTGCCAATTGAATACAGTCGAAAAAATTGAAGTTGCAAAAGCCCTGGAAACTCTTGGAGTAGACGTCATTGAGGCAGGATTCCCCGTTTCCAGTCCTGGTGATTTCCAATCGGTAGAAGAAATATCGAAAGCTGTTACACAACCAACTATTTGTGCCTTAACAAGAGCTGTGAAAAAAGATATTGAAGTGGCTGCAGAGTCATTAAAGTTTGCAAAAAAACCACGTATTCATACCGGTATAGGCACCTCCTATTTCCATATAACTCATAAACTAAATTCCAACCGGGATGAGATAATTACACGGGCTGTGGAAGCAGTGAAATATGCAAAGAAATTTGTCGACGATGTTGAATTCTTTGCTGAAGATGCAGGTCGTACAGAAAATGAATATCTGGCAAGGGTAATTGAAGCTGTGGTCAAGGCTGGTGCAACAGTGCTTAATATACCTGACACTACAGGATATTGCCTTCCTGAGGAATATGGAGCAAAAATAAAATTCCTTAAAGAAAATGTAAAAGGCATTCATAAGGCAATTATTTCAACTCACTGTCACAACGATCTGGGATTAGCAACAGCCAATACTATTATGGGAATTATAAACGGGGCCAGACAAGTGGAAGTTACTTTAAACGGAATTGGTGAAAGAGCGGGAAATACTTCACTGGAAGAAGTTACAATGATCATGAAGAGCCACAATGATCTTCCTTTTAAAACAGGGATTAATTCAAAAAAGATATATGCAACCAGCAGACTTGTTTCTACTCTCATGCGAATGCCGGTTCAAGCTAACAAAGCAATTGTCGGGAGAAATGCCTTTGCACATTCTTCAGGCATACACCAGGACGGCGTATTGAAAAAAAGGGAGAATTATGAAATAATTGACCCAACGGATATCGGTATTAAGGAATCTTCAATTGTACTTACAGCAAGAAGTGGCCGGGCTGCTATAAAACACAGGCTTGAAATACTTGGATATGAAATTACTAGCGATGAACTAAACAAGGTATATCACCAGTTCCTTATACTTGCCGATAAAAAGAAAGATATTAAAGACGAAGACTTAAAAGTTCTTATTGGAAAAAGCACAAAGGAAGAGAATCCAATGAAGCTTGATCTCCTTCAGGTTGTGTGCGGAAAATCAACAATACCAATGGCTACCGTCAGACTAAAAATAAATGGAGATGTTCACTCTGCAACAGCATCTGGTAATGGCCCGATAGATGCAGCATTTTCAGCCGTTAAGCAGCTGATAAAGAAAAAGGTACGTCTTGAAGAATTTCTAATACAAGCTATCACCAGGGGAAGTGATGATATGGGGAAGGTACATGTGCAAATTGAGAACCGGGGAAAATTATTTTATGGATTTTCTGCAAATACAGATATCATTACAGCATCAGTTGAGGCTTTTGTTGATGCTATATCAAAATGTTACAATAAATAAAACAGTTTATATTTTACTTGTTAAAATTCTTACAATATTTTGGAAGCGAAAACACTATTTGATAAAATTTGGGATGCACATGTAGTATCTTCTATTGAAAATGGTCCCGATGTTTTGTATATCGACCGCCACTTGATTCATGAGGTAACAAGCCCTCAGGCCTTTACCGGCCTCAGGGAAAGGAATCTTCCGGTTTTCAGACCCGAAAAGATCATTGCTACTGCAGATCATAATATACCTACAAAAAATCAACACCTCCCTATTCGTGATGAACTGTCAAAAAAGCAGATCGAAAAACTAAGTGAAAATTGCAGGGAACATAATATAACTTTGTATGGTTTAAATCACCCATTTAACGGGATAATTCACGTTATCGGACCAGAGCTGGGACTCACTCAGCCTGGCAAAACTATAGTTTGTGGTGATAGCCATACTTCAACTCACGGTGCTTTTGGCTGTATAGCTTTTGGCATTGGCACCAGTGAAGTTGAAATGGTTATGGCAAGCCAGTGTATTCTTCAACCTAAACCAAAAAAAATGCGGATTTCTATCGAAGGGATACTGAATAAAGGTGTTTCTTCAAAAGATATTATCCTATATATCATTTCAAAAATATCGGTCAGTGGAGCTACAGGCTATTTTATTGAATATGCCGGATCTACTATTCGAAACCTTAGTATGGAAGGCAGGATGACTATTTGTAATATGAGCATTGAGATGGGTGCACGTGGTGGTATGATCGCCCCGGATAAAACTACTTTTGAATATTTAAAAGGTCGTGAGTTTGCACCAAAAGGAGAAGATTTTGACAAATCTCTTAACCGGTGGGAAACGCTTTGCACAGATGAAAACGCTCACTTCGATAAGGAATTGTATTTCAAAGCAGAAAATATTGAACCTATGATCACCTATGGGACAAATCCGGGAATGGGGATAAAAATAACAGATAAAATCCCTTTTATTGAGGATATTGAAGAAAACAACATAGAATCTTTTAAAAAATCAATGGAATATATGAATTTCAGCCCCGGGTCATCACTGATTGACCACCCCATTGATTTTGTGTTTGTTGGGAGTTGTACAAATGGCCGGATTGAAGACCTTCGTGTTTTCACTTCGTTCGTAAAAGGCAAACAAAAAGCCAATAATGTTACCGCGTGGATTGTTCCCGGATCCAAACAGGTTGAAAAGCAGGCTAAAGCTGAAGGGCTGGATGACATACTTCATGAAGCAGGTTTTGAACTAAGGCAGCCTGGCTGCTCAGCATGCCTTGCCATGAACGAGGATAAGGTTCCGGAAGGGAAGTATTCTGTTTCTACATCGAACCGGAACTTTGAAGGAAGACAGGGACCAGGAGCAAGAACATTGCTTGCCAGCCCTTTAATTGCAGCTGCCGCAGCTATTACAGGAAAAATTACTGATCCGCGAAAATAAAGTCGGCAGTTGGCAAGAGGCAGTTGGCAAGAGGCAGTTGGCAAAAAAGAAAATAATAATAATCATTTATGCATTTAAGCATTCAATCATTTAATCATTCCAAACCTAAAACACAAAACAACAATGCCAATAGA
>JADFUQ010000591.1 GCA_015222065.1 Bacteroidota bacterium | reverse complement strand
TATGCCAACGGTGAGATAATATACAGGATCAGGGATATCTGGGCAAAAGTGAAAGTAGAATGGAATTTCAAGGCACCGGAAGGAGGAGGAGATACCCATTATTCTATTATGAAAGGAACATTGTCAAACCTGATCATTCAGCAGGGTGAAAAAGAAAATTATCGTCCTGAGTTGTATGTTGAACTCACCGGGGATATTGACTCTGAAGAGTTTGAAAAGAGGTTGAATGAAACAGTTAATCATGAAATTACGATTGAAGGATTACAGGTAGTGCAGGAAGATGCTAAGAGATGGAGAATCGAAATTCCTGGTAAATACCGTATCGGGCACGAAGCACATTTTGGACAGGTTACAGGTAAATTTCTGGGATATCTTGTCGATGGAAAACTACCGGAATGGGAAGTTCCAAACATGATAACAAAATATTATATAACTACAGAAGCACTGAAACTGGCAAGGGGGAGTAGTAAAAAGTAGGTAGTAAGTAGTATGTAGTAGGAAGTAAGAAGAGAGCGGTGAGAGATGAGTTGTGAGTGAAGAGCAAAGAGTGAAGAGCAAAGAGCGAAGAAATGAATCAATCCAAAACCCGTAAACCCGAAAGAGGAAGAATAACTCAACTTAACTTATAACTCTATTCATATTCTTTCACAAAATCAGGTATCTCAAGGTTGGTCATTTCTTTGGTAACATTGAAGTCATATTCAGGATATTCATACACCGACATTCTTTCTTCGGTTTCGCCGATAGAGTATCCGTAAAGGTCTTGATATTCCGAGATATCTTCACCCATTTCTTGTAATTGTTCCAAATATTTTCTTATTGCTTTGGATTCGATAATTATGACCTTTCCCATTTTGTGGATAATCGGGCTATGATTTCTGGTTGGATCATGGTTGAATTCTAAAATCCTCCGTCCATAACGGGTAATGCCAATTGTTCTGAATGTAAGGCTTTTACCAACACCAGGAAGATTAAGTACATTTCTGTCTGTTGCCAGGAACGGGATGTTACATTTTTCTTTGATATTTGCAATTTGATTTTTTATTTCTTTTGGTTTGTATGGGAGTTTTGCTATAGTTTCGTAATATTGGGGAGGTATTTTCCCTGCAACTTTTTCTTCTATTTGTTCCTGCAGAGCCCTTGAATTGGTGGCAAAACTATGATAATTTTCCATGTAGCCCTTCACGGAAAATGTATAATATGAAAGCACTCCAAGCTCGTTAAGTATTTTTCTAAGCTTGTTTGTATGCCCTTTTCTTGAAGATGCTGTAATGAAAACAGTTTGGTTAGTTACCATCCAACCGGCATCAATCAAGGTATCAATGGCCCTTTTTGTCATGAGTGTTATCTCCATGGCAGATTCAAAATGGGTTTGAATAACAAATTGTTTAATGCCAATTTTGGAAGCCTTTTCTTTAAAATCAGACAGTACTTTTTTTAGTTTATTGTCTATTCGCATTGGCAGATATACAGGAAGTCGGGTTCCTAACCTTAACTTGATTATTTCAGCATATTTTTTACCTTCAGGACGTTTTTTATTAGCTTCTTTTTTCCTGACAGCCATATTGTAAACACCATCCAATAGATCTTTTAGCGATTGATCTGAAGCCATTAAGGCATCGCCACCTGTAATAAGAATATCTCTAAGCTGGGAGTCGTTTTCAAAGTATTGTAACAATTCTTCCTGCTTATCTTTCCATTTTTTCCTGGGTTTTAATTTATCAAGATCAAAATTAAAATGCCCGCTCTGAAAATCGAACATTCTCTGACATGAAGAACATAGTCCGCCACAAGCCCGTCCCATTGTATCCGGGATAAGAATGGCTACCTCCGGGTACCTGCGGTGTATATTATATTCGTTAGGCAATAACCAGCCTGCAGCATTAGGTTTTCCGGGTTTTACAACATCTTCTTTTTCCCATGCTGCTATTCGTCCAAATTCATTAACCAGATATTTGCTATAAATAACATAGTCACGTAAAGCAAGG
This sequence comes from Bacteroidota bacterium, assembly GCA_015222065.1. GTDB lineage: Bacteria > Bacteroidota > Bacteroidia > Bacteroidales > VadinHA17 > JADFUQ01. The sequence continues at coordinate 1,242 of JADFUQ010000591.1, read as the reverse complement.
TCAGTACCTACCATTGAACTCGGAACCCTGACATTAAGAAGTGAGAGGTAATATGGATTTACGAAAAAAGGTATGCCATGATCCTGCGCTTCATAAAGGATCTTCATTGTATCAGGATCGATAGAATATTCAAGCATCTCATTGAGCATGTCGGGGTCTCTAACAGCAAACCGGAGATGAAACCCCTTGTCATTCCACCATTCCAGACATTTATAATATTTCTGTTCCCGTGACATTCCTTCCTTAAAATGGTATTTCCTGCTATTTATCTTTCCTTCATCGATCTTATTGATAACTACCCTGATTATCCGGTCACGGTTTTCTTCCCTGAGACGAATAATTTCAGGATCAAGTCCGGATGGATGCCTGTCCATCCACTCTTGTAGTTTTTCTGTCGATGGTAATTCCCTTACTTCTTTTCCTGAAAATTGCCTGAAAAGATGGATCATATCATGAAAGAAATATGATTTTGATCCTCCTTTTCCGTAATGAAAAGCCAGCCAGGTAAGTTTAAACGGATTACTTACTGAAATATCTCCATGGAGGTTTAAATCTTTATATTCTTTTCCGGCATTATCAATATAATCAAGTATTCTGATTGCGGCAAAGTCTTGCCAGGTAAGTTTTTCAAAATCTTTTCTTCCATTTCCATTTACCCCATTCCGGTAATACTTCATGGCAACCGGATGAGATTTTAATATATCTTCTGCCCATTTTTTTATTGGTTTGGTAACATCATTTATTGTTTCTGAGTTCAGGATAATTTTTTTAAGCTCCGGGTTCTCATCCATAAGTTGTAGTAATAACCGATGAGATTCCGCATTAATTTTTATTTTTTCAAGTTTTTCTATTTCAGTCATTAACAATCCTTTATTTATCTCTTTTTTATTATTAGTACTACCAGATATAAAGTAAGAAAAGATATGTAAAAAATTCAGCAAAGCAAAGATACAAAAAATAGAATAAAGTGCAAAATATAGCTGATAATGAGATCGTTACGAATTTGCTTTTTAATGGAAATGAAAGGAAAAACAGGCTTTTGTTTCATTATTTTCAAGGAGTTAGCAACAGATTGTGTTGCTTCTGGCAGCTATGTTTCGTTATTCACCGACTGTTTTCCGCATTTTGCCGATTTTCCGTTTTTTGTGAAGGGCATTAAGTATATTTTTGACGTGAGATTTTAATAAAATGTAACTAATCAGTACTTTAAGTGAAGAAATGAGTAAATGAGGTGAGTGAGTT
>JADFUQ010000590.1 GCA_015222065.1 Bacteroidota bacterium | reverse complement strand
TTCACCTAAAGTTACCGATATATCGAGGCGATGATAATCAGGAATTCTATACTGGTTCCTTTGGGAAAAATTAGCAACAGTTATATTATGTAATAGTATCCCACTATTGATCCTGTATTTCGAATACGGGGCCGTGAACGGTCTTCCTGTACTATATGTAAAATTGACTGCAAAACTCCATCTTCTGGTAATCCTGTAATTGCTTACAATCTTTATATTATGTGGCTTGTCGTAGTTTGAAGGATAGTATTCTCCGAAGTTTATTTGTTCTTCGTCGAATTCCCCGTTCACTTTTCTTTCACTTCTTGAATATACATAACTTGCCCATCCTGTTAGTCTGCCTGCTTTCTTTTTTGCCTGTAATTCTAAACCATAAGCCCTGCCTTTCCCTTCTAACAGGTCTGCTTCCAGGGTCTCATTTAGCAGCAAGTTTGCTCCATCTTTATATTCCACGAGATTGTTTACTTTTTTATAATATGCTTCTATTGAAGTCTCGATGGAATTTTTAGCGAAATTTTTGAAATAACCAATAATAATCTGATCTCCTGTTTGTGGCTTTATGTGTTTATTACTGGTTTTCCAGATATCTAACGGGGTAATAGCTACAGTGTTGGAGATAAGGGATATATATTGCCTCATCCTGTTGTAACTTAGTTTTACGGAGCTGCCGGGACCTAAACTAAATTTTACCGATATCCTTGGCTCGAATCCACCATAGCTTTTTATTACTTTCCCTTTGCTGAATTGTAAAGTATCAATAATGGATAACGGATCTTTTGGAATACTATCCTGATATAGATATACATTTCCCGGGCCAAGATTTTTGAATAATGAATATCTCAATCCATACAATAAGGTGATTCCCGGGCTAATTTTATACTCGTCGTTGATATAAATTGCCATCTCCCTCGATTGCTCTTCTTCAATAAAAACAGGATTGATATTAGAATCTTCCGAGGCAGGTTTCAGAGTTCCCGGTTGAAACCCATACCGGATTGTGCCTGCCCCGAAATCTAACTGATGTTTCTGCAAAAAGTAAGTAAAATCTGCTTTCAGGCTTTTATATTCTATACCGTATTCCAACTCGAAGGAATTGACTTGTTCCTGATTATACACCTTGTTATGATAGTCACTGTAAACAGCAGTAAAATCTGAAAAAAGCTTTTCGCCAAAAATATGATTGTATTTTAATACAGCATTTGCCGTTCCCCAGTTGTAAGTGGTATCCGGACCAAATCTGAACTTATCATTGCTGAGATAGGTAGATAAAAATAATTTGTTCTGATTATCAATTGTATAATTCAATTTAGCTGTGACATCATAAAAGGAAGCCGAGCTGTTTTGCACATTAAAATCCGGCACCTCTTGCAAAATCCAGTCAGAATAGGTAGTCCTCCCGGCAATCAGAAACGAACATTTATCTTTTACTATCGGTGCCCCGATGGTTAGCCGGCTGGATACCATGCCTATTCCTCCTTTGCCTGTAAATTTCTTTAAGTTGCCTTCATTTTGTTTGACATCCAATATTGACGAAAGCCTGCCTCCATATTTTGCCGGGATCCCTCCGGAATACAGAGTTACATTTTTAACGGCATCAGGATTGAATACCGAGAAAAAGCCAAACACGTGGGAGGAGTTAAAAATCGGGGCGTCATCCAGTAAAATCAGGTTTTGGCCTACATCACCTCCACGCACGTTAAAACCTGCGGCACCTTCTCCAACTGTACTGACAGCCGGAAACAGCATCAGGCTGCTAATTACGTCAACTTCACCAAGGAAAGCGGGAATTGTTTTTATAGTTTTGATATTCATGCTGCTTTTGCCCATCTGGACGCCGGTAATATTCACATCTTCTGCTTCACTGGTTATTGTCACTTCATGTAGCCTGATATATTTCTCTGAAAGTTCCATGTTGAACGTTCCTGACGAATGTAAAATTATGTGTTTTCTTTCTTTCTTTAATCCAATAAAACTAAAAGAGATGTGATAGTCTCCTGCCGGCAGGGTAATGGAATAAAAGCCATATTGATTGCTCGCTGTTCCTTTCTTTAACTCTTCTATATACACGGTGCCCCCGATAATTCCCTCACCGGTTTTTGCTTCCCTTATATAACCGCTAAGGTTGGCATTGCCTCCCTTCGCTAAATTTTGAGTTTTGCCGATGAAAATTTTTTCATCAACATATTTTTCAGATTCTCCGGGGGCAAGAGCAAGGGAGTCATTGATCGCTCTCAGGGCTACGGCATGTTCGTTTATTAGAAAAACTGTATTTGGATTAAATGAAACTACTGAAAAATCATCTTCTTTTAAGATTTCTTCAAAAACCTTAATAACAGGTGTGTTCCGAAAGCTTTTTGTAACAGAAATACCTGAAATCCATTCTTCACGGTAGAAGAAGATAATATGATGTTCCTTTTCTATGCCGTTTATTATTTCTTTCAGGGATTCATTTTGAAAATCACCGGATATATAAATATCTGAAATGCCCTGGGAGAAGCCGTTACTTATCCCAAGTAAAATCAGAGTCAACATAAAAACCGGGAATACTTTAACGTATCGGAATTTATTCACTTCGTTCATGAGATCGCTATCGCTAAGTTCATTGTTTATAGCTTGATAATGGCTAATTTCATTATACTTTGCATTATTAAGTCGGCAGTCCTCAGTCCTCAGTCGGCAATTTGAAGACAGTTCCATTTCATATCAGTCTATAAAGTCAAACGAATTTTGAATTAAAGCACCAAATAACAAAAAACAAAAAACAAAAAAATTCCAAATATAAATGACCAAAGGTT
>JADFUQ010000589.1 GCA_015222065.1 Bacteroidota bacterium | reverse complement strand
TCTTCATCGGATAAAAAATCTGATGCCGGACAGGTAACTGTCATGAACTTGTCAATTGTTTCACTATACCTGAAAACGGTAGTAAACCATTTAAAGCTCTTTGAAAAATATGCTTTTCTTTCCAGATGCTGGTTACTACCCTGATCATTTATATACTCCTCGTTTATTTCATCCACACTTGCGAATTGTTTTTCTGCTGTGAGGATCCAGGATGTGTCACCTTTTTCATTTACATCTATATCAATTTTGGTTTGCCATGTACTGTCGACGGGCACCCTGTATTTACCTGGTTCAAATTTCTCTTCGCTGTTTTTCATGATTACTTTCCTGGTAACGGATCCATCTTCATGAACTGTATTAATTACGTGCGTTTCATAATCACACGAGAAGAACATTAACATGGAGAGTAATGTGAGTGTTATTTTAACTTTCCGTTTCATTGTTTTAAAGTTTTAATTCTGATTCATCATCATTAGCACCTTCCTCAAGGTTTCGTCTGAGCATTTTTTGTATATATGAATTTATACCAGCATTTTGTTCCATATTATCATAGTTTTCTTGCAACTCAAGATATGAGTTCAATAGTTCTTCCAGATCGGATCTTGATATAGTGATACTATCCTTCGTTAGTTGATCTTTTACAACTATATTCAGGAGAACTTTCTGCATAATTCCCAGCTCCGGTTCCTGCGTATTGATGGTATTCACAGTCCTGATCAATTGTTTCTCTAGAGAATTGATCCGGTCAGTTATGACAAGCTGTTGAATAATGAAGATTCCGATAAAAACCATAGCAGCAATTGCCATTGTCCCTCGAATCCAGCCAATATCCGCCCAGCCAAAAAGATAATTACTCAACTTTTCCTGAAAAGTAAATTTTTCAACTGGCTCCTGAATCCTTATCATGACATCATCAGTCAATTTTTCTTTGTTGACTAAAACGGGTTTGTTACCCTTAAGTACCTCAATTACTTTTGAATATTTATCGGTTTTATTCATTGTCAGATATATTTTTCAATCATTTCACCAATCTTTCGCCGGGCATGGTTAAGATTACTTTTTATTGATGACTTTACCATCCCTGTTATTTTAAAAATATCCTCATGTGACAGGCCCTCCAGTTCACTCAAAACAAATACGACTCTTTGTTTTGTGCTTAATTTATTTGTTAACAGGCGTATAATCTTACCGATCTCTTCATTATCCAATTCTTTGTCCGGATTACTATCACTATATATACCCGGGATATTCCAACTGTCAGCATCGGGATAGATCAGTTGTTTTCTTTTCCTCTTTCTAAGTGAATCATAACATTTATTTACAATGATCCTGTAAAGCCAATTGCTGAAATTCTTTTCGGTATTAAACCCCCCAATTTTATTCCAGACTGTAATAAACGATTCCTGTACAATATCTTTCGACTCTTCCTCATCATTCATTATTCTGAAAGCAACGGTAAATGCAAAGTCAGAATATCTGTCAACCAGTTTTCTGAAAGCGGCCTCATCCTTAATGATACAGGATTTGATTATATCTTTGGTATCCAAATTAAATCTCTTCGTTTATCTAATAATACGTTTATTTTTAAGCAAGGTAAAAAACAATCCTGTACTTTTTACAAAAAAGTTTTCCAAAGAGGTCACAATCAGTTCAATCTGTAAAATGATAATACTTCGAAAAAAATAATCAGAATTACAGTCGGACTCCGACTGGTTCTCCCTTAGTCGTACCCCGAACTGAAGCCTGCCCTGTGAAATGCTGTTTCGCAGCAGTGGTTCTACCACTATTTCACAGGGCCTGCCCGGCTTTCTTGACGGGTCGGAGCACGGCTTTTCCACCTCTTTCAACCTCTCGATGGTGATATACCACAGCTTCTGCAGCACAGTACAGGTCCAAACTATCAGGCAGATAACCAGGTTATTGTTAATGGTTAAATACAAGGATTTAAAATTGGAATTTTCAAAATATTTAATACATTTGAAAACACAAATCAAAACATATAAACATGAAAAAAGTATTCGTTATCTTCATTTGTGCCTTGTTTGCTACTACCATAATTTATGGTCAGAAGAAAAGAGTGGCTTTAGTTACTTTCTATGTAGACAAGTATATTAATGCTGATAAAATAGTTGAAACGTCAAGGGCCAGTACATATGAAAAAACCAGGGAAGATGATCCCAGGTTTGATCTCAGGCCAATACTTCAAAACTTTCATGAAACATTCATGAAAGATTATGTTAAAAAATTCCCTTTTGAGTTGATCCCGGAAGAAGAGGTCTTAAATCATGAAATGTTCAAAGCATATAAGGGACTTGATGGCATTGAGAGTCAGGACTCGATAGATAACCTAAATGATGCTATTAACGACAGGTTCATTTCTATAGAAGGCTACAATGTGCTACTTACGGGCGGAAATGTGCTGAGATCCTGGAGAACCGAATCTCATTTGATTAAAATACTTGAAGATATAGACGTAGATGGTGTGATGTTTGTCTATATGCATTATGCCTGGGAACCAAAGGTTGCTATGGGTGGCCTTGGGAATTGCGGAATCAGGGCTTATATAAATATGGATTTGTTTAATAAGGAATCCAAGAAGGTTCTAAAATTGGAGGAGTTTGCAACCTCTAAGAAAGGTGTTGCTTTAATCCAGGGAGCTCCTATTTTTAATTATGACAAATTAATGCCTATGTGTGAGAGTGCAACAGATAAATTGCTGGATGACTTGAATAAAGAATTACCAAAGTATATTAAAAAGGTTGATAAAAAGCTGTAAAAGGCAATCGGACTCCGACTGGATACTGCCCCCCTTAGTCGTACTCCGAACTGAAGCCTGCCCGGCTTTCTTGACTGGTCGGAGCACGACTTTCCAGTTTAGTGACTTTAGTGTCATTCGGTTCAAGGTAAAGTTCCCAAAATTCTCTTTTTCGCTTCCTTCTCGAATAATAAATGTCTAAATATAAGGTATACCGGGGTTTTAAGGAGCCTTTAGATGTAATCTGTCTTTTCCTAATGTGTACTTTCATAGTAGTAAACTTTAGGTTAATTTAAGGGACATTTGTCACATACCAAAGGAATAAGATCAGAAAATCAGAGGCTTATAATATGTTATAAACCATGAATATATGAGAGGCAAGACAATGAATAAAGCCTTTAATAAAGATTAATTCAATGAATTACAAGTTAGAAATATTTTGTTTAAAGCAACCTTTATATGAATTTATACGTTTAATCAACATGGATTTTGTATAATTTAATACAGGAAAGAATGAAAACAACAAAATTTGTAAGTATAGTATCAACTCTATTATTGATATCATTTTCTTTCATTTTCTTTAATGGTTGTAATAAAGATGATGATAAAAGTGGTGGTAATTTGATCATTAAAATCACAGATGATCCTTTTCCTGCTAACCTGGTTGAAGAAGCCAATGTAACTATCAGTAAGATTGAGATAAGGGAGAAAAGTGCCAATGAGGGTGATCCTTATATTATTTTAGTTGAAACTCCAATTTCTTATAATTTACTTGATTTAAGAAATGGTTTTACTGCCGATCTGCCTGAATTTGATGTGCCAGTAGGGGTGTATGATCATATTCGTTTATATATAAGCGAAGCCAGTGCTAAATTAAAAGATGAAACAACTTATGATTTAACTGTTCCAAGTGGTGCGCAAACCGGGATTAAGATATTTATTAAACCATATATTCAGGTTCAGGGTGGACTTACAGCCGAATTAATATTGGATTTTGATGTTAATAAATCATTTGTGGCTTTGGGTAATATTAATTCTTCAGGTGGTATTGAAGGTTTTCATTTTAAACCAGTAATTAGAGCTGTGAATAGTTCTACAGCAGGAAGAATTGGAGGGACAGTAAGCGATACATCGTCTAACTATTTATCAGATGCTTCTGTGTGGATTGAGCAGGATACTATTATATCATTTACAATTACTGATTCAACAGGTTTCTATGCACTAATAGGCATCCCTGCAGGGACTTATTCAATATATGCAACTAAAATGGATTTTGATACGGTAACTTATCCCAATATAGAAGTAATTGAGGGAAATCAAACACTACAAGATTTTATATTAACTCCGCTGGAATAAAGAGTATAAATATCTCTGCGTCAATATTTTAAAAGGAGGACACAATAATTGTCTTCCTTTTTTATTTTATGAAACTACTGTTCACTTTATGAACCAAGACAAATAAGGTACAAAAAAACCCGGAACAAAAATCCCGGGTTCATATGAAAATATTTAGTTAACTCCCTTTGGCTAACTAACTAATCTAACTGAGCCACTCCCCAATAACCTCCGGACTCAATCCCTTCAATCCCAGTTTGTTTTTTTGTTATAACCGTTCAGGTTAGAGGCAGTCGGACTCCGACTGAGGGATGGCTAGGTGGGTGGGGGTTCGGACTCCGACTTTGCTTAAAGACTGCCCGGTAAAGACAGCCTTGAGACTTAACAAATTCTAATTACAATCCGTAGTAAAATAAACATTTGGACTGCCAGTTGCCTCTACAATAACTCCAGCTGGAGGGAATGGTATTTCCCAAACACAAACTTTATATAATGAAGGCATACCAGTTATAAACAAATTTTGTAAAGCAGTATTATAAGAAACATCTAGGCTGGCAAAAAGGTTCCACGGACAATATAGAAATTTCAAAGCATAATTATTTGAAACATCTAAGCTGGTCAATTGGTTATGACTGCAATACAAATATTCTAATGCAACATTATTTACAATATCCAAGGTGGTTAATTGGTTATTATTGCACCCAAAACTTTCTAATGCAGTATTATTAGAAACATTCAAACTTGACAATTGGTTACTTGAGCAACTCAAGTATACTAAATTAATATTATTAGAAACATCTAGCGTAGTTAGTTGGTTATTATGACACGCCAATTTTTCTAATGTGGTGTTATTAGTAACGTCTATAGCTGTTATTTGGTTTCTGCCGAAATCCAGGTATATTAAAGCAATATTGTTAGTAACATCCAAACTGGTTAATTGGTTATTATAGCAGAAAAGAGTATCCAGATTGATAAATGCTTCAATACCTGTCAAATCTGAAATACTATCTCCATTAACATCTAAATATGTTATTGCCTCCGCCTCATTTTCACTAATAAAACCATCACCATTTGTATCAATTCCCAGTTCTATCAGTGCTTGTAAGAAATTGTTATCAGGGATAGATACTCCAGATGGCTCCTTTTCACATTGACTTAATAGAACTGCAATCAACAGAAATAATTGTATTTTGAGCCAAACATTCATAATTGGAATTCTAATTACAATCCGTTGTAAAATATACATTTGGACTATCAGTTGTGTCTGCTGTAACTCCAGTTGGAGGAAACGGCATTTCCCAAACACAGACTTTAAACAAAGAAGGTATATTGATTAAATATAACCTATTTAAGGCAGTATTATTTGAAAGATCCAGGGTGGTTAATTGGTTTCCTGTGCAATCCAACCTGAGTAAGGCAGTATTATTAGAAACATCCAGAGTGGTTAATTGGTTATAGCCACAAGTCATATTATATAAGGCAGTACAATTTGAAACATCCAGGGTGGTTAATTGGTTATCCGAGCAATGCAAAAATTGTAAGGCAGTATTATTAGAAACATCCAGAGCGGTTAGTTGGTTCTCCCAGCACATAACCCCCTGTAAGGCAATATTATTAGAGATATCCAGGGTGGATAATTTGTTTTTATGACAATACAAGCCAATTAAGGCAGTGTTAATGGATACATCAAGGTTTAGAATATTATTACGGTAGCACTCCAATGCCCATAAGGCAGTATTATTTGAAACATCCAGAGTGGTTAATTGGTTACCGTGGCAAAACAATCTTAATAAGGCAGTACAATTAGAAACATCAATCGTAGTTAACTTGTTAAATGCGCAACCCAACCAAGTTAATTCAGTATTTTTGGAAACATTTAAACTGGTTAATTGATTTCCATAACAGAGCAGCTTTTTTAAGGCAGTATTATTCGAGATATCCAAGGTGGTTAATTGGTTATCATTGCAATAAAGAGTATCCAAATTAATAAATGCTTCTATTCCTTTCAAATTTTCTATCTCCCCTGGTGTGTCCCATGTACCACTAACATCCAAAGATATTATAACCTCAGCTTCAGCAGGACTAATAAAACCATCTCCATCTGTATCAACCCCCAGTTCTATCAGTGCATTTAAAAAGTTGTCATCAGGGATAGTAACTTGTGGGTCATCCTTTTCACATTGACATAATAAAACCACAGTCAACACGAATAACAATGTTTTAATTAGTGTTTTCATCATAAGGTTGACTTTGATTAACGAATTATCTGCAAATTACTCCAAATTTATATCAAAGTCAAGAAAAGTTTAATACTGAAACAAATAGGCACAACTATGAGACAAAAAAAGCCCCAATCTTACAAAAGGGGCTTACTTTTATCTTTTTACTTTTGTCTTTTATCTTTTAATTTAATTAATCCACTCCCCAACCTCCTCCGGACTCAATCCCTTCAATCCCAACTTATTCTTCTTGTTATACCCATTCAAATCATTAGCCAGCTTACCCGGCTTTTCAACCTCCTTTAACTTTTCAATTGTAGTATATCCCAACTGTTTAAGTCCTTCTATCCATTCCCCGGGTACACCTAACTCTGTGTACTCTTCCTTTTGACTTTCGACTTTTGACTTTTGACTTTCCAGGGGACGCATTTGCGGGAAAAAGATTACATCCTGGATAGAGTTGGAATCTGTCATTAGCATGGCTAACCTGTCAATACCAACTCCCAGTCCTGCCATTGGAGGCATCCCCAGTTCAACAGCTTTCAGAAAAGCTTCGTCCATTATCATAGCCTCTTCGTCACCTTTTTTCCCGAGCTGTAACTGGTGCTCAAACCGCTCACGCTGGTCAATGGGATCGTTTAGCTCCGAGAAAGCATTGCATAATTCTTTACC
>JADFUQ010000112.1 GCA_015222065.1 Bacteroidota bacterium | reverse complement strand
TTACCCTGTGAAATTGCTTGCCCTGTGTAATCCACGAAGTGGTGCAACGCAATTACACAGGGCGGGCAATATTTAACAGGGAATGACTGTACGGGGGTGCTTATGTAATCTTTGTTTGACTTTATGGACAAGCACTAATTATTAATAAATTCAATTATTGACCCAACCTTTTTCAACTAAGTTAATCTTTAATACAGACGTCTATTAGCAATTTAATTAATTTAAATTATTTTAAAAAATCAGTATTATGAAAAATGTAAAAAAAGTAATAAATCTTACTCTAGTATTAATCTTCCTGACAGGATTGGGATTTTCAAATGTTCTTGGTCAGGAAAAAGAATCACCAACGCTATATGCTGTAATGTTCTATGCTGATAACTGTGGTGAAAGTAAGTTGATGGTACCTAAAGTTAAAGACTTACAAAACGAACTGGAAGGTGAGAAAGTGGAATTTGTAAAATTCGATTTTTCCACTAATGAATCAAAAGAAAAGACTCAGGTTCTTGCAAACAAACTTGGGCTTAATAATGTATTGGAGTCCAATCAGGGAACTGGCGTTGTAGTATTGGTAGATGCAAAAAGTAAAGAAGAAAAAGCTATTTTAACAACAAAACAATCTTTTGATGATATGCTTGCCATTATTATTAAAAACCTCTAGCCTGTGATTATTATTTGTAAGGCAAACAGAATTTGAAAAAGATTGAAAGAAAGCAGGGATCTTAATAAGGTTCTTGCTTTCCTTGTTTAATATTTTTAAAACATTTTTTTATGAAAACAAAAAGCAATAATTATTTTATTATAACAATGATGATTGCACTGTTAGTATCCGTATCCATTACAGGATGTCAAAATAGCAATTCAAATTCATCAACATTAGAAAAAAAGTTGGATTCTGCTTTACAAGAGTCAGGAAGCAAACTTAGTGATGATCAGTCATTCGCTGAAGCATTAAATATTTCATCAGTGGTTATAAATATCTCCAACTTGCATATCAAGGAAGATTCAGGAAATGATGATGTAATATTACAAGGCCCTTATACTAAAGAAATAAGCAATGGGATTGTCTCTTTCGATCAGGTTGATTTGTTTACCGGAACGTATAAAAAAGTTGATCTCACATTCCAGACCAGCGAAAGTACAACTTTTAACGGGCACAGTATTATAATTACCGGCCACTATTTAACTGCCGGCAGTAGTACAATACCTTTTACATTAAGCTCCGATTTTACAAAACAAATTCAATTGCCGCTTGTAAATAATGGAGTTACCGTAAGTGAAAACAGTATGGTTTCAATTTCAATTATATTTGATACTAATGTATGGTTAAGTGTCCTGGATTTTGCTGATGCCAATATAACTAATGGGGAAATTGCTATTGACAATAATAATAATACATTTTTGCTTAATGCATTTGAGGCAAATTTATCTTCACATTAAAACTGGAAAATAATTTCTGCCCTTTGTTGGTATTTTCACCTTTATTTACAGGACTTCCAGATCGGAAAATTTATGCTCGACTTTTTATGTACATTGAAAAACAAATATGGAACATCTGTTTTTAATTTTTTGCTTTAAACAAAACAGAAGTAATTAATTCAATTAAGAAACCATAAATCATTCCCATCACGATTGTTGAAACAAACATCATTGTATGATTAAATTCCGGGTTTTCAGGTCCTGTTATTGCACCAAAAGCTGGAGGTAAGCTAAATACCAACCCCATAATTAACCCGTGTAAAGACCAATGTTTCATTGGAAATCTACTAATACCAATAGCAACACCAATGAGTGTTCTGCCAAGAATAATGTTTATAGCTAATAATGTTGAGATTTCATTTGGTCCGCCAGAGGCAAAACCAAAACAGACGAATCCAAATATGACTCCCAATAAAGTAGCGATAATTAATCTTTTTGTTTTCATATGAATAAATTTAAATTATTTTGCTAATATAAATCAACGTACTGACAACTGTATGTCATTGAAATTTTGATTTTATAATCTCTGTATTCGTTCCTTTTCCAACAAAATGCAACTGTGTGCCATTCATTCCCATAAAATGTTAAGCCTATTGGTTCAATCTCTCTATCCGAAAGCTTGTCTTTCCTGTCCTTGTATTTGATATTTAAGATTTGTTTGTTAGTGATTGCATTCTGAACTATGAATAAATAATTTCCTTGTTTGCTGTGTTCTTTCTGTGAAGGTGTTTTTATATTTTCTACAATTGTCTCTACAGTGTCTTTTTGTGTTGAGCTGAGTGCATATTTAACTTTGTCTAGGGCATTTTCAAAATGCTCGTTTGTTTTATTGTCAGAGAACCTTTTCATTAGAGTTCCGGCAAGAATAAGAGCAATAGCTTCATTTTCGGAAAAAGAAACAGGAGGCATAAAATGACTGTCAAGAATAAAATATCCTCTGTCTTTCTGAAATGAAACCGGTACACCTATTTCATGTAAAGAAGTTATGTCCCTGTATATCGTCCTTTTGCTTACTCTGAATTTTTCCTGCAACCTTTCAATCGGTGTATTTTTTCTTGATTGTAAAAAAGTAATGATCGCTGTTAATCTTTCAACCCGTCTCATTCATTTTTCTTTTTAATTATTTTTTCTATCTGTTTATGATTCCTTTTTTTCAAAATGTTTTACTGAAAAAGCCTTATATAAAACCGGTACAATAATCAGCGTAAGCATAGTTGAAACGAGCAATCCCCCGATAATTGCCCAGCCCATTGGTGCCCACATTGTGCCGCCGCGTAATGTTAATGGTAATAATCCACCGATTGTTGTCAGGGTTGTTAGAATGATTGGAGTAAAACGGATTTCACCTGCAATTTTCAGTGATTCAATTATTGATTTGCCGCTGTCCCGGAGTTTGTTTGTATAATCAACCAATATGATTGAATTATTTATTACTATCCCGATTAAGCTTAACAAACCAATTAATGCTGCAAACGAGAAGGTATTGCCTGTAATAAACAAGGCCCATATTGAGCCGATTAAAGCTAAAGGTATTGCAGTAAAAATAATCAATGGCTGAGTGAAAGATTTGAACTGCAAAACCAGAACAGCAAATATTGAGATTAAAGCTATTATCATTGCAATTTTCATTCCGCCAAATGCTTCGCCCCGGCTTTCTAACTCTCCTGCGATTCTGTATGTATAACCGTTTGGGAAAGAATATTGATTTAACTTTTGAATTACCGGTTCCATTATTTCATCAAGGTTTACCCCCTTTTCAAGGTCGGCAGTTATTAAGGCAGTTCTGCTAAGATTGTAGTGTGTTATCAAACTTGGAGCTTTTTTTAACTCAATAGATGCAAGTTGCCTTAACGGGATTAATTTACCTGACATTGATTTTACATAAATCTTATCAAAATCGCTCATTTTAATTTTATCTTCAAAAGGCAATCTCATTACAATATTAAATTCTTCACCGTCTTTATCTCTAAATTTCGAAATGTTCATTCCTGTAATTGCTGTTCTAATAGTTTTATCAATTTCGTGTATCGGTACACCAAATAAATTAGCTTTTTCTTTATTAATATTAATAAAAAGGTCGGTTCGTGATTTTGCTAATTCGTTATTAATATTTATAGTCCCTTTTTCATTTTCGATAAATTTTTCAACATTCGATGCAATTTCTTTAAGCTCGTCAATATTATCACCTTCGATATATACCATAATAGGCGCAGCTATTGGGGTTCCTTGCTCAAATTCTTTAATATTGATTTTAGCTCCTGGAAAATTATTGAAAGTTTTTCGTAATTGTGAAATCAAATTATCGAATTTTTCAATATCATACTCTTTTAAAAAAACAAAAATATCACCATAATTTTTCAAATAGTTTTTTGACATTACATTATAATAAATGCGTGGATTTCCGTGACCAATATTTGAAGCATAATATTTCACATATTCAATTGTATCTAAAATAGTTTCAACTTCACTGACCATGCTGTTAGTTTTATCAAGATTAGTCCCTTCGGGAAGATTTATTTTAATCAGAAACTGAGGCTTTTCGGCTTTAGGGAATAAGCTAAACCCGACAAACTTAACCATAAACACAGAGCCAAATAAAACAGCAAGAGCACCAATTAGTATCAGAACTTTATGGGACAATGAAAAGGATAAGATTTTTCTGTAAGGTCCTTCAATAAATCGTCTCAGATACCTGTGCCTGTTTTTCTTTTTTGTTTCAATTAAATTATTATTTGATTTTTGCTTAAATATTCTGCTTGCAATAAGCGGAGTTAAAGTAAGAGCTATAAACAAAGAAACCGAAAGTGTCGCCATAATGGTTACAGGCTGACTACGTATAAACTGCCCTACTTTTTCAGGTATTAGAATTATCGGTATGAACGCCAGTAAGGTTGTAACTGTAGCACTTACAATAGGCCAGCCAATTTCGGAGGCTCCTTTTATTGCTGCTTCTTTAGGTTTGTATCCCATTGATAGAAACCGGTTGATATTTTCAGTCATAACAATGGAATTGTCCACCAGCAAGCCTAAAACAATCACCAGCCCGGCAATTGACATTTGTTCCAACCCGAATCCTGCCCAGTCAACAAAAGCAAGCCCTGTAATGATTGATAAAGGAATTGCAATTATTACAATTAATGCAGATTTAAAACCCAGCGCAAGCAAAATAATTATACCTACCAGAATTATCCCTTGCAAAAGATTTGACTGAAAGTTATTGATTTTTGTAGCTACTTCTTCCGACTGGTCATAAACATATTCCAAACTAATATCATCATCCAGGCTTTCTTTGAATTTATTTATTTTTGCTTTAACACCTTCGGTTGTTTTAAAAACGTTTCGTCCTTCTTTTTGCTTAAGGGTAATATATATTGCTCTTTTGCCCGACAGACGTGCAAGATATCTTGTATCTTCATAATCAAAATTTACTTTTGCAATATTTTTCAGATAAATCAACCTGCCCTGATATGAATTGACTACCGTATTTCGTATCTCATCAAGATTATTGTACGAACCACTTGTTTTTATATTAAAGCTTTTATCATCCAGGGTTATAGCTCCACCTGGAATATTTGCATTATTACTTTTTATAGCATTGGTAATATTATCGAGAGAAATATTCATCTGAGCCATTTTTTCAATATCAAGCGAAATTCTTACCTCTTGCTCGGGATAAGCAAAAATTTCCACTTTTTTAACACCGCTTTCTTTTTTTAACTCTTTTTCAAGTTTCTCTGCTTTTTCCTGCAAAATCCTGTATTCAACGCTGTCGGAAACAAGGGCAAGTTGCATCATACAAACATCCGATACGGTCCATTGTTGAATATTAATTTCGTAAATATCGCCGGGCAGGTCATTTCTTACTGTATTTACTTTTTCTACGACATCATCATATTTTTTATCAGCATCGGTTCCATAATAAAATTCAATATTAATTATAGCGAGACCATCGTTAATATTCGTTTCAATCATTTTAATATCGTCCAGTTCATTAAGAACATCTTCAATTGGTGTAACAACCAATTGTTCCATATCAACAGGGTTAGTGCCCGGATAAATTACCACCACAGAAGCCCCCGGTATTTTCATCTCAGGATTTTCCATACGGGGCATATTCAGGTACGAATTCAATCCGGCTATTGTAATCAGGATAAATACAATGATTGTGAATTGATAATTGCTAATCGATATTTTAGGTAGTTTCATTTTATTAGCTGTTAGTTATTAGCTGTTAGCTGTTGGTTTTAATTTTAGTAATCAAACTATTGATCATTTTTTGTTCTTCTTGTAACGACTGGATAAGTATATCACACTTGCTTTTGTCAATTAAACATAACTTTTGGATTATTAGTAATTGAGTTTCTAACTCAAAAGCTGAACCTATAGCAATTTCAAGAAAACGTTTAAAATCTTTTTCACTATACCTCGAAGAACCTTCGGCAATATTTGAAGGAATTGATACTGATGCTCGTCGTATTTGACTTATTAAACCATATTTTTCATCTGATGGCAAATCATTTGAGAACTTATAAATGTCAATTACCAAATCAATTCCTTTTTGCCAAATGATTAATTTTCTAAAATTTTTCATAATTTATTTTTTAAAGGTTTTAATAGATAAAGCATTAATTTATGATAGTAAAGCTAAAAGCTAACAGCCAACAGCTAAAAGCTATTTTATTACTTTAACTTCAGACGTTCCATTAACATAACTCACTCCTTCGGTGATTATCTCGGCTCCGGTTTCTACGCCTGATTTAATAAATAAATCGTTATCAGAGATCTTGTGAATTTTAATTCTTAACTTTTTAACCTTGCTTTTATTAATAACCTGATATATATAACCTTCCGTTTCATTGCCTTCTATAAGAGCATTAACAGAAATGATTTTAAATATTTCTTTTTTTGAAGGATAAATATCCACACTTGCAATTAATCCTGAAGCAAATTTTGCATCTGTTTGTTTTAGCGTAAGTTCAACTTCGTAGGTTCCTGTATATGGGTCGGCTAAGTTTCCAATTACGGTAACAATTGCCGTGAAAGTTTTATCGGGATAAGCATCAAATTGTATTTCTGCCTTGTCATTAAGTTGGAGCGAAAAAATATCCTTATCAGTAATATTCACTCTGGCAATCCAGTCATTATCAGTAGAACCAAACAAAAACACAGGGTTGCCGGGTCCGACGATTTCGTTTTCTTCGGCAATACGTTTTAAAATTTTACCGTTTGACGGGGCTTTGATTGTTGAGTATTGCAGATTAAATTCGGCTATTTCCACATTTGATTTTGCAATATTTAGAGCAGTTGTAACATTTTGCAGTTGCTCAAGAGTAGCAACACTGTCCTTATACAAATTATTAGCCCTCCTGAAATCCCGTTCGGCTTTATCCAAACCAAGTCTTGCCTGATTTACCTGTGGCTGAATTTCAGAAAGATTAAGCTTTGCCAAAACTTGTCCTTTTTTCACTTTTTGACCTTCATCAACAAATATGCTGCTGATAATTCCACCGGTTTTAAAACTTAATTTCGATTCGGTTTTTGAAGATAATTTACCGCTGCAATGAACAGGTATCGACATTTCTTTTTCAATAACCTTTGTTGTTCTTACTTTTATTTTTTCCGCGATTTTTTCTTCTTCAACTTGCTCTTTACAAGCATTAAAAATCAATGCGATAAATATTATTGCAGAAAGAGTTTTAATTATATTTTTCATTTTTTACAAATTTTAATTTTTATCTGTGTAAATCCGTGTAATCCGTGTCATCAGCGTTCTATTCTTAATTCATACAAACAAGCAGCCTTTTCAAATTCCGCATATTTTATTTTATAATTATAAGTTGTAATAATTACGTTATATTCGGCATTTGTCATAGTGGTTCGGGCGTCAATGAATTGTATAAGGCTTGCCTGTCCTTCCTTGTATTTTTTATTAATTATTTCGTACGATTTCGTAGCGCTCAATTTTCCCTGTTGAGCAGCAAAAATTGCTTTTTCAACAGCTTCAACTTCGTAATACAAATCGAGGACCTGTAATTTCACCCGGTTTTCCGCCTCGTTATACTGTGTTTCAATTATTTGCTTGTCGATAGTTGCCTGTTGGATTTTTGCCTTATTTTGAAATCCCTTGAATAAATCCCAGCTTAAAACAAACGAAGCCATAATAAAATCATCATCAGAAGTAAAATTGTATTCTTCTCCCTGAAAACCATAATCAACAACAGCAGTTAAGTTCGGAGCTTTGTTGAGTTTATTCAGCTTTAAATTGTAATCGTTTGCCTTTTCAAAGCTTTTGAGCATGTATAATTCTTCCCTGTTATTTATTGCATTCTCCTGTGAATTTTGAAGTTCTGTTTCAATGAATGAAAATTTTGTTTCGTCAGATATTTCAATATCCGATTCAAACGGCTTGTTCAACAGAAAATTAAAATATGCTTTTGATGATTTATTATATTTAACAGCTTCGGCAATATTTTGTTCAAGTTTGCTTAACTCTGCTTTTGAACGGTAAACATTATCAATTGTAATTTTATCGTTTGCAAAAAGCCGTTCATTTACCCTGATATTTTCTTTCAGCAGTTCGGTTGTTTTATCCGTAAGTTTAAGAACATGTACAGTTTTTAAATAGTTATAATAAGCTGTTTTAATTTCTGCAACTAATTCCCGTTTATAGCTTTCAACATCCGCCTTTTCGACATTTGTCAGTTCCGATTTTATTTTTGAATTATAATAAATCTGTGGATTAAATAAGGGCTGAACCAGACGCAACTTGGTTTCCTGTTCAGTCGGCCTTAAAAAAGGAATTCTTTCATTCTCTAATTGAGGGAACTGATTTGTTTGAGTTAGTTGATTAAGCGTGCTATAAACCGAATTCATCATATCACCCACAGGGAATTCAATTATACGCCCGCCATCTGCTAATGAGTATCTTGCATTGAGACTTAAATTCGGGAGAAACATTCCTTTCGCTTCTTTCAAAATCTGTATGCTCTTTTCATAAGAAGATTGTTTTTGTTTTAATGAAAGGTTACTTTGCAATCCTTCCTGAATATATTTCTCCAAAACATTGTTTTGAGCCGTGAGATAACTCATTAATGTTATAAAAAATATAAATATTAATGTCTTTTTTTTCATGTTTCAATTATTTATTCTTTATTCCTTTTTTTATAATTTCAAACTGGCTGTTAATAATATCTTCTGCTTTCACACCGGCAAATTCAATTATTTTTTGTTTAGTTGAAACGAACTGAAGGATCCCATTAGTTTGAGCCCAAAGCGTTTGTGCCAGAACATTTGCAGAAATGTCGCTTCTAATTGTACCATCTGCTATTCCCTTGCTAATTATTTGTACGAAAAATTCCAATGGATTATCTTCCTTGAAAAAATCCTCGCATTTGTCTCGAAATTCACAAATACTACAATCGCTACTTTCGAAATGTATTATTGCTTTGTAATAGTTGCTATGTTTTTTTACAAAGTCCACGTAAGCTTTGCCAATTTCCGCACAATTCTCAAAACCGGTTTTATTCTCAGAAATAGATTTATGAAACATTTTTTTTAAAATAATTAAAGCTCTTGATTTAATTTCAAAATGAATTTCCTCCTTGCTTTTAAAATATAAATACAAAGTACCTTTACTAAGCTCGGCTTCTTCGGCGACTTCATCCATTGTTGAATTGTTTAATCCTTTTTTAAAGAATACTTTTTCTGCAGCATCAACGATATCATTTCTGCGTTGCTCTTTTTCCCGTTCTTTACGTTCCGATATACCCATAACAATATAATATACGTTAGTTTAATACATGACCAGTAGTCATATTTTATGCAAATGTATAATAAGTTTTTTATTTATCAAGTATTTCTTATTTTTTTTAATTATGAAAATATTGAATGAAGGGAAAAGAGAAAGTTATAATATTGTTTGAGGTTTGAGGTTTGAAGAATGTTTGAGTAGTTGAGTAAGTTGAGTAGGAAGAGGAAGAAAGAGATGAGAGATGAGAGATGAGAGAAGAAAAGAGTTCAAGGTTCAAAGTTCAAGGTCAGACCAGTAACCAGTAACCAGTAACCAGTAACCAGCAACCAGCAACCAGTAGGTGTTATTCATGCGAAGGTAACTGGTAATCTTCCCGGTAAGAAGCCAGATGCCTGTTCACTTTCGAGATATACATGTCTTTGAGCGTGATCATTATCCCGGTTTCCTCTACATTGCCAAAATCATTATTGATAATAGTACCAAAGGTCTTCATTGTTGGAGATAGGTTCATATAAGAGTTAATTAAAGGCGGGACATTTTCACCCAATTTTCGAACATGTTGGGAAAGTAACTTGTAATCTTCGATATAATCTTTGCCGGTCAATATAGAAGTGATCTCCTCTCTTTCCAGGTCAAGAGGCATAGGATCTATAGGAGTTGCCAGTTTTTCAGGATCTCCAAAGTATTTGTAGAGGAAATACAAGATCATATCCCTTGCAAACCTGTCGAAATGCGGATACATGGTTACTTTTCCGAAGAAATAACGCATTCCGGGGTTGTCAATTACAAGTGCTCCTAAACCATCCCAGAGATTGTCAAGAGCAAATAAGCTTTTTCTTCTTTTACCGGAAGTAGAAAAAGGTTGCACAAAGGAACGACCCAGTTCAATCATGTGAGGAAGATACTCTTTAATGAATTTTTCAGAGAAATTGAAATAATGAGATGTTGATAATTTATCAATATCAAAATCATTCTTTTTCGCATCTATGCATTTATAAAAACGATAACCCCCTAATATCTCCTGATCTTCCGGATTCCAGACAATTAATTGCTGATATGGATCTTCCCGGGTGTCCATTTCATCAATATCAATTTTTTCCCCTGTACCTCCTCCCGCAAGTCTGAAAGCCATTTCCCTTAACCTGCCAACCTCCTGCATAAGCATTGGTGAGTCATGATGTGTGAAAATATAAACTTCATTGTCACCGTAATTGGTTTTACGGATAAACCGTTCAGAGGTAAGCTCTTTTATTAGTTTTTCCCGTGGTACGGATCGAGTAATAGCTTCCATTGAAATAATCAATTATTTTATTGGAAAGTAAAGATACAGATAAAATGTAGAATAAGTAAGGCTGAGTTGGTTATTTTGGAATAGTGGAAAGATGGAATGATGGAATAGTGGAAAGATGGAAGAATGGAATAATGGAATAGTGGAATAATGGAATAGTGGAATAGTGGAATAATGGAATAGTGGAAAGATGGAAAGATGGAAGAATGGAATGTTGGAATAATGGAAAGATGGAATAGTGGAAAGATGGAAGAATGGAATGTTGGAATAATGGAATGTTGGAATAATGGAAAGATGGAATAGTGGAATAATGGAATAGTGGAAAGATGGAATAGCAGAAAAAAAAATTGTGATGTAGTGTTGCGGTGATGCAATGTTGCAGTGTGAAGAGGCATTCAACCATTTAACAACTTAACTAAAACAAGCTTCGTGTAAGCCCAGTATAATTCGCAGGCGAAATGACGAAGTCATTATTTTACAGGAGAAGATTGGATTAATGAAAAAGCGTGTTAACTTGCTAACAGCTAATAGCTAAAAGCAACAATAACTTATAACACTTAACTTTAGGTTGTTAGAATGTGTCATTTCCTTCACCAAGAGAATACACGATCTTTTTTACCTTAACCGCCCATGCTTGAGGGGATAATGTTTTGTCAAACATTCTGTATGATATTGGTTCCCCAAACCTGACAGTGATTTTCTTATTTTTTTGTTTAAACATTTCATCAGCCAGGTAAATCATTTCAATATTGGCTTTTATTCCCAGCAAAACCCTAAGGTTGGCAAGATTATAAAAGAAATTGGAATTGCGGCCTGTGAAATGCACGGGGACAATATCCCTCTTATGTTTTACGGCTTTGGTAATAAAATGCTTTTTCCATTCAAGGTCTTCAATTTTCCCTTTCTTTTTTCTGGAACATAAACCTGCAGGGAAATAGAGGATTTGATCATCTGAAGCGTATGATTTTTCAATTTGTATAACAGCTTGCTTATCCTGTTTTCCATGTTTATTTATAGGAAGGAAAATGGGATCAAGATTCTTTATATTCATTAAAAGATCATTGACGGGAAATTTTAGCCGGGGCCAGATTTTGCCTACTTCGTGGATGAAAACTAACCCGTCAAGTCCCCCCAATGGATGATTCGATGCAAATAAATACCGTCCTTCCTTAGGTAAATTTTCCAATCCTTTCACTTTATATTTTGTTTCCATGTATTTTAAACCCTCATGGATAAAATCAAGACCCGGCAAATCTCCATATAATTTAAGGAATTCATTAAGCTCATCCTGATGGATGATCTTTTTCAGATACCGGATCAGAAATGCAGGTAACAATTTAAGTAACCGTGGATTTTTATCTGAAATTACCTTCTCAATATCAATATAAAACGCCTCAGTTCGTTTTTCTTCATTTTTCATTTTTGAATTTTATTTCCTATTGGTCATGCTATATGAGTAAAGGGTTAAAGAGTGTAAAAATATGCAAAAATATTGCAAAATTATGATGAGAGAATTGTAAACGGGACTGTTGACTGCCGGCTGATTAGTTACTAATTTTCTTGTAAATCTCTTTTTAAAGGGAATAAACCAACTGATTAGTACTCATTAAACCTCAATAATTCATAAAAAATGGGAAATTTTGACGAAAGTTATTAACAAAGTGGGAAAAAATGGGTAAAAGTGGTAAATTGTGGTAAATTATTGTATATTTTTACAAATTTTAATACTGTAAAATGTCAACATTCATTGGTGACCATACGTGCAAAGTTGATTCCAAAGGTAGGATTTTAATTCCATCTGCCTTTAAAAAGCATATGTCAAAAATATTGCAGGACAGATTCGTGATAAAGAAAGATATTTTTGAGAAATGTCTTGTACTCTATCCAATGGACGAGTGGGAACGGCAGAATAAATTAATTCGTAGTCGTATTAATCCCTACAATAAGGAACAAAGCAAGTTTCTAAGAAATTTCTACAGGGGTACGACTGAAATTGTTCCGGATAGTAATAACCGTATGTTGATCCCAAAAAGATTGCTGGAATTTGCGGGGATAAAAAAGGAAGTAATACTCGCGGGACAATACGGAAAAATTGAGATCTGGTCCAGAGAAAGCTATGAAATATCTGGTGGAGAGATAAAAGATTTTCCGGCTCTGGCAGAGAAACTTATGGGCGGTTCACTTGTTGATCCTGAAGAAGAATGATATATCATATACCGGTTCTTTTACATAAGAGCATTGAAGGATTGAAAATAAAACCTGACGGGATTTATGTTGATGCAACTTTTGGGGGCGGAGGACATTCAAGAGAAATTCTAAGTCATCTTAAGAATGGTCGCCTGGTTGCTTTCGATGCTGATATTGATGCTATGGCTAATTCATTGAGGGATGAAAGATTTAAGTTACTGATACAGAATTTCAGATTCTTAAGTAACAATTTGCGATTCTATGGAGTTCCCGGGATTGATGGATTAATAGCCGATCTGGGTATCTCATCGCATCAGATAGATATTCCTGAAAGAGGCTTTTCTTTTCGCCATGATGCAATGTTGGATATGAGAATGAATCCTGCAGCAAAAAAAACCGCAATAGATATACTTTCTGAATATAGTGTTGAGGAATTATCAGAGATATTCAGATATTATGGAGAGATCAGAAGATCAGGTCAATTGGCCGGAAGGATTGACGAATTCAGGAAAACAAAAAAAATCGAAAGAGTTTTTGATCTGGTGAATTTGGTGAAACCGCTAACTGGTCGTGAAGGAGAGAATAAATTTATGGCAAAAGTTTTTCAGGCATTAAGGATAGAGGTGAACAGGGAAATGGAGAATCTTAAACAAATGTTAAAACAAACTGTGGATATCATGGATACTGGTGCGCGTCTGGTCATAATTACATATCATTCTCTTGAAGACAGATTGGTAAAGAATTTTATCAGGGCCGGCAATTTTACCGGCAACATAGAGAAAGATATCTATGGGAATTTTAAAGTTCCATTTAAACAAATTAACCGAAAAGTGATAACACCTGATGAAAACGAGATATTGAAGAATAAAAGAGCACGTAGTGCAAAGTTACGTATCGCTGAAAGAATTTGAGTTTTTGAGTTAATATGAATGATGATAGAAAAAATATTGATTTTATTGATGAACCTGCTGATTACAGGGAAGAAAAAAAATTCTCTGTAAAAAGCATGATTGATGGTTCGGTATTAACCAGAAACTGGGTAGTTACACAGGTCCCTTTTATTATTTTTCTCACCTTTCTTGCAATTCTGTATATAGCCAATCGCTACCATGCCGAACGTGTTGTAAGAGAAACTGTGAAAATACAGCGTGAAGTGAAAGAGCTAAGATTTGAATCAATAACAACGGCTGCCGATCTGATGTACATAAGTAAACAATCTGAAGTTGCCAGAATGGTTCAGGAGAAAAAACTGGGATTGGAAGAACTGGTTGAGCCTCCAAGCAAAATAGTTATAGAAAAGGAAAAGGAACAATAACAATGTCATTGAAAAAACATATCGTTTGGAGAGTAGGTGTAGTGTACCTTGGCATTTTTATTCTTTCATTAGGTATAATAGGCAAATTGTTTTTCCTTATTTATGTTGAAGGCAGCAAATGGGAGGAAAAAGCTGAAGAACATAATATGAAGTACGTTACCATCGATCCTAATCGTGGGGATATTCTTGCTGATGATGGTCGCCTGCTTGCCAGTTCTGTTCCATATTATGAGATTAGGATGGATTTGATGAGTACTGCTATGTCGGATGAAATATTCACGAAAAAAATAGACTCTCTGGCATTCTGTTTTTCAAAACTATTCAATGATAGATCAAAAGCTGCCTATAAGCGTGAAATTATTCGAGCCAGGCAAAATGGAGAGAGATATCATTTACTGAAAAAAGGAGTGAATTATAATGAACTGAAAGAGATGAAAGCTTTTCCCCTGTTCAGACGTGGCCGTTATAAAGGAGGATTTATTTATGTTCAGGAAAATAAAAGAATATTGCCTCATATAGGGCTTGCATCCAGAACAATAGGGTATCTGACAAAGGGAAGATCAGGAAATGTGGTTGGCATTGAAGGAGCGTATGATCATGAGCTTTCAGGGGTGGTTGGAGTCAGGTTGATGCAACGTCTCTCGGGTAATGTTTGGATGCCTGTGAATACTAACAATGAAGTGGAACCACGTGATGGTAATGAGGTAGTAACAACTATTGATATAAATCTGCAGGATGTGGCTGAGCATGCCCTGTATAAACAACTTTCCAGGCATAATGCACATCATGGCACTGCTATTCTTATGGAAGTTCATACAGGTGAGGTAAAAGCAATAGTTAATCTGGAGAAGGATAAGGAGGGCAGGTATCGTGAATTATACAATTATGGGATCGGCGAAAGTACTGAACCCGGATCAACTTTTAAACTTCCCGCGCTTATGGTTGCCCTGGAAGACAAAGTGGTTAGTCTGGATGATACCATTGATACCGGCAATGGGAAGATACAGTATTACGACAAAACTATAAGAGATACCAAAAAAGGAGGATATGGAAAAATAACAGTCAAACAGGTCTTTGAGTTATCTTCAAACGTAGGGATGTCAAAAATAATCAATGAAAATTATAAAGGCCATGAAAGACAGTTTATTAACAGGCTTTATGCTATGCGTCTTAATGAAAAACTTAACGTTGAAATCAAGGGCGAAGGGAGCCCGTATATTCAATATCCGGGAGATAAGTATTGGTCGGGGCTAAGTCTTCCCATGATTTCTCATGGATATGAAGTTAGAATGACACCGTTACAGATACTTACATTCTATAATGCAGTTGCTAATAATGGCAAAATGGTAAAACCGGGTTTTGTCAGGGAGATAAGGTACCACGGGGAAAAAATACGAAAGTTTGATACTAAAGTATTAAATCCTTCAATCTGTTCTGGTGAAACTATTCGGAAAGCCCGCGAAATACTCGAGGGTGTTGTTGAAAATGGGACAGCTAAGAATCTCCGGAATGATAACTTTAAAATAGCAGGAAAAACAGGAACTGCACAGATTGCAAATGAAAAATATGGTTATAAGCAGGGATCAGAAGTATCATACCAGGCTTCTTTTGTAGGATATTTTCCGGCAGAGAATCCAAAATATTCCTGCATTGTTGTTATTAATTCTCCTACCAGTTCAATCTACTATGGAAATCTGGTTGCAGGACCTGTTTTTAAGGAAATTGCGGATAAAGTTTATGCCACCAGCCTGTTTCGGGACGAACAACAATATTTGAATATACCTGAAGCATATGACCCTCCATATTCAAAGCACGGTAATCTTGAAGATCTGAAGTTGGTTTTTGAACGATTTAATATAGCGACAACAAATGAAAATATCTCATCGAAATGGGTAGCAACGGTCAAGCAAGATTCAACTATCATGATAAAACCACTGGATATACGCAAGGGAATAATGCCGAATGTTAAAGAGATGGGACTTAGGGATGCTCTATATATTCTTGAGAATATGGCTTTGAAAGTGGAAATAAAAGGATATGGTAAAGTTTGGAAACAATCAATTGCACCGGGTACTAAAATATCGCCCGGTTCAAAAGTGTTGCTTGAAATGAGTATGGGATAAATAGCGAATATTTCAAATGGTAAAACTGAAAGACATATTACACGGGGTAAATATCCTGGAAATTACCGGTCCTCGGGAAACTGAAGTTAAAAGATTGCAATTTGACTCCAGGGAAGTAAAACCGGGAGATATGTTTTTTGCTGTAAAAGGCACAAATACGGATGGACACAAGTATATACCGTTGGCTGTTAATAATGGCGCATCTGCAATTATTTGTGAGAAAATTCCGGAAAAAACAGGTGAAAGAGTAACTTTCATCCGGGTAAATAACACTGCCGTTGCTTTAGGCAGAATAGCAGCAAATTTTTTCGGGAATCCTACCGGAAAACTCAAACTTATTGGAGTAACAGGTACAAATGGCAAAACTACAATTGTACATCTTCTTTATAATCTTTTCAGGAAAACCGGAAAGAAAACAGGTTTGATTTCTACCACAGGGAACATAATTGTTGAAAAAGAGATACCAGCTACTCATACAACCCCTGATATTTTACAAACAAACCGGCTGCTTACAGAAATGGTCAATAAAGAATGCGAATATGTCTTTATGGAAGTAAGTTCTCATGCTCTTGATCAATACCGGACCGCCGGACTTATTTTTAAAGGAGGAATTTTTACCAATATTACTCATGATCACCTTGACTACCATAAAAATTTCAAGCAATATTTAAATACTAAGAAGAAATTTTTTGATGATCTGGGGGGAGATGCTTTTGCCCTGGTAAATGCAGATGACAGGAATGCAAAGATTATGGTACAAAACTGTGACGCCGGTATCAGCACCTATGCTCTAAGGTCTTTTGCAGATTTCAAAGGTAAAATAATTGAAAGTTTACAGGAGGGTACATTACTTAAGATTGATAACCAGGAAGTATGGAGCAGGCTTGTTGGGGAGTTTAATGTTTATAATCTGCTTGCTGTTTATGCAGCTGCTGATCTCCTTGGCTTGAAAAAAGATGAACTTATAAGATTGATTAGCGAATCTGAATCGGTACCGGGTCGCTTTGAGATTATCAGGTCGGAAGGAGGTGTGACTGCTGTAGTTGATTATGCACATACTCCTGATGCCCTGGAGAATATTTTGAATGCACTGGGAAAAATAAAAAAACAAAAAAAGCAATTAATAACTGTGGTTGGGGCAGGGGGTGACCGGGATAAGTCAAAACGGCCGGTAATGGCCGGCATTGCTGTTAATAAAAGTGATAAGGTGATACTTACATCTGATAATCCCCGGACAGAAAACCCGCAAAAGATCATTGATGATATGTATAAGGGTGTGGAAAAGAATGAAAAAAGGAAAGTATTGATCCTGATTGACAGAAAAGAAGCTATAAAAACCGCTTGTATGTTAGCAGAAAAAGATGATGTAATCCTTATTGCCGGGAAAGGCCATGAAACATACCAGGAGATTAATGGTGTAAAATATCATTTTGATGACAGAGAAATAGTTGCCGGTATGTTTGAAGTTTTAGCTATGTAACCGAATTGAAAAAAGAATATGTTTTATTATTTATTCGGATATCTTGAAAGCCTGGATGTACCCGGAGCGGGTATGTTTCAGTATATTTCTTTCCGGTCTGGGATGGCAATAATTACCTCCCTTGTCATTTCATTGTTGTTCGGAAAGCGAATCATATTGTATCTGCAGAAAAAACAGATTGGTGAAGTGGTAAGGGACCTGGGACTTGAAGGCCAGTATCGCAAAGTTGGTACTCCTTCCATGGGTGGTATCATTATCCTGGCATCAATTGTTATTCCAACCCTCCTGTTTGGTGATCTTGGGAATATCTATGTTATCTTGATGCTTATTACTACCGTCTGGCTCGGGTTTGTAGGATTTATTGATGATTATATAAAAATCTTTAAAAAGAGTAAGGAAGGACTTGCCGGTAGATTTAAGATTATAGGACAGATAATTCTGGGACTTATAGTTGGGATAACCCTTTATCTTAACGATGATGTTGTAGTCAGGGAAATTGTGATGATTGATCAGGCTGTTCAGACAGAAGAAATGCCGGAAGCAGTGACCGGAGAAAATGAAGAAGCGAAATATATTAGCAGGGATGTAAAAAGTACCATCACAACAATACCTTTTATAAAGAATAATGAGTTTGATTATGCATACCTGGTCTGCTTTCTTGGTGAAAAGAGTAAACAGTGGGGTTGGGTTATATTTATTATTGTAACCATTTTTATTGTTACAGCGGTTTCCAATGGGGCAAATCTTACCGATGGGCTTGACGGATTGACTACAGGTACATCAGCAATTATTGGAACAACTCTGGGAATATTGGCATATCTGTCAGGGAATGTGATATATGCTGATTATTTGAATATTATGTATATCCCCAATACTGGTGAATTAGTAATTTTTATAAGTGCGTTTATCGGTGCTACAATCGGGTTCCTCTGGTATAACTCTTATCCTGCTCAGGTTTTTATGGGAGATACAGGCAGTCTTCCGCTGGGTGGAATAATTGCAGTTTTTGCTATCCTGATAAGAAAAGAACTGCTGATCCCTGTCCTTTGCGGTATATTCCTGGTAGAAAGTGTGTCTGTGTTAATTCAGGTAAGCTTTTTCAAACGGACTAAAAGGAAATACGGACAGGGTAAACGGGTTTTTCTGATGACACCTATTCATCATCATTTCCAGAAAAAAGGATATCCCGAACCGAAAATCGTTACCCGGTTCTGGATTATTGCAGTCTTGCTGGCTGTCATAACTATTGTTACGTTGAAAATCAGATAATTACTATGTCAGTAGACAGAAAACATGAAAAAATTGTAATGCTTGGTGCCGGAGAAAGCGGCACAGGAGCTGCAATACTGGCCCTTAAAAAAGGGCTGGATGTTTTCGTGTCTGATAATGGGAAAATAAAGGATAAGTATAAAAAGTTGCTTGATAATTACCGGATAGAATATGAAGAGAAAGAACATTCGCCCGGAAAGATCCTTTTGGCAGATGAAGTAATTAAAAGTCCGGGTATTCCTGATGATATTGAGCTAATAAGTAGACTAAAAGAAAAACAAACACCGGTAATCTCCGAGATTGAATTTGCAGGGAGATATACTCATGCCACAAAAATATGTGTTACAGGCAGCAATGGTAAAACTACTACAACTTCCCTGATATTTCATATGATGAAAAAAGCAGGGTTGAATGTAGGGATGGCAGGAAATGTCGGGAATAGCCTGGCTAAACAAGTGGCGATAGAAGATCATGATTATTATGTGATTGAATTAAGCAGTTTTCAGTTGGATAATATGTACAATTTTAAAGCTGATATAGCTGTGCTGATGAATATTACTCCCGACCATCTTGACAGGTATGGATATGACTTTGACAGATATGTGGATTCGAAATTCAGAGTAGTACGGAATCAGGAAAAAAATGACTCTTTTATTTTTTGTGGTGACGATGAGATAATACTCAGGGAGTTGAAAAAACGGGAGATAGCAGGGAATTCTCTTTCCTTTTCCCTGTATAAATCAGAAAACCAGGCAGCTTTTATTCATAACAATATGGTAAATATTAAAACAGTAAAAAACAAAATAATGAAAATATCAATTGATGAATTAGCCTTACAAGGGAAACACAATATTTATAATTCCATGGCTGCAAGTATTGCCGGCCAGGTATTACATATCAGGAAAGAAACTATCAGGGAAAGCCTGAGTGATTTTCAGGGCGTGGAACATCGTTTGGAACCTTTTATTAAAGTGCATGGTATCTGGTTTGTCAACGACTCAAAAGCAACTAACGTAAATTCAACCTGGTATGCTCTTGAAAGCATGAAAACGCCGGTGATTTGGATTGTTGGAGGAATTGATAAAGGAAACGATTATTCGGGGCTTACCACATTGGTTAAAGAAAAAGTAAAGGCTATCATATGTCTGGGAAAAGATAATTCAAAGATACATAAGGCTTATGATGAAATAGTTACGGATGTTGTTGATTCAGGTTCAATGGAAGAAGCTGTGCGTACTTCTTATTATTATGGAAAAAAAGGAGATACGGTTTTACTTTCTCCGGCATGCGCAAGCTTCGATTTGTTTGATAACTATGAGGATCGTGGAAGACAATTTAAGAAAGCAGTAAGGAATCTATAAAAAGAATGGGTGAAAAGATAAATAAATATCTGAAAGGTGACCCGATTATCTGGGGTGTTATTATTGTCCTGAGTATATTTTCACTCCTGGCAGTATATAGCTCAACCAGTACGCTGGCTATGCACAAGATGGGCGGGAATACATTGTATTACCTGGTTCGTCATGGTGTTATCCTCGCCTTTGGAATAATGATCATTTTTATCACTCACCTTATTCATTATAAATACTATTCAAGATTATCTCAATTATTAATTGGGATAGCTATTATTCTTTTAATGCTTACCCTGTTTCTGGGTACAAACTTCAACCAGGCTTCCCGTTGGCTTACTTTGCCGGGACTGGGATTTACAATCCAGACATCTGACTTTGCCAAGCTGGCTCTTATTATGTACATAGCAAGAGTATTGTCAATGAAACAGGGTGAAATAAAGAGTTTCAAAGAGGCATTTTTACCTGTTATTATACCTGTTGTAATAATTTGTGTATTGATCCTTCCGGCAAACCTGTCA
Source organism: Bacteroidota bacterium (assembly GCA_015222065.1). Taxonomy (GTDB): domain Bacteria; phylum Bacteroidota; class Bacteroidia; order Bacteroidales; family VadinHA17; genus JADFUQ01. The sequence goes on along the minus strand of JADFUQ010000112.1, from coordinate 11,688 downwards.
ACTGCTGCTTTAATTTTCGGAATTTCACTTTTGCTGATGTTTATTGGCAGGATCAGCATGAAACATCTTCTTGCCTCAGGTGGTGTTGCTATATTGTTACTTGCACTTTTTATTACAGTCGGAACATTGGTTAAAAAGGAAGGAAGAATAAATACCTGGAAGAATCGCATAGAGAATTACTTCGAAGAAGGGGGTGAGGAAAGTTACCAGAGCCAGCAAGCAAAAATTGCTATTGCAACAGGTGGATTATTCGGGAAAAATCCCGGGAAAAGTGTCCAGCGAAACTTTCTGCCTAATCCATATTCTGATTTTATTTACGCAATTATCGTTGAGGAATACGGGCTGATAATCGGGGGGATCCCTATATTATTGGCTTACTTGTTTTTATTATTCAGGGCCGGAGTTATTGTAAGAAAATGTGACCGGACATTTCCTGCATTCCTTGCAATTGGGTTAACACTTATGATTGTCGTTCAGGCAATGGTTAATATGGCAGTGGCAGTAGGAATTTTCCCGGTTACCGGACAGACATTGCCACTTGTTAGTATGGGTGGATCATCAATGCTGTTTACAAGTATTGCATTTGGAATTATTTTAAGTATAAGCAGAAATTTGGACAAAACAGAACCGGATGAAGAAGAAGTTACAATATAACAAAATTATTATCAGCGGTGGTGGAACCGGCGGACATGTATTCCCGGCAATTTCAATTGCAAACGCTTTGAAATTGAAAAGACAGGAGCTTGATATTTTGTTTGTCGGGGCTGAAGGGAAAATGGAAATGGAAAAGGTGCCTGAAGCGGGTTATGCTATTGAAGGTCTTCCTGTAACGGGCTTACATAGAGGATTGTCTTTTAAAAATGTTGGTTTTTTAATTAAACTTTTTCGCAGTTTGTTTATTGCTAAAAAGATCATACGCAGGTTTCAGCCCTCTGTGGTGATAGGAGTTGGAGGATATGCCAGTGCTCCTGTTCTTTGGTGCGCCTCGAAAAAAGGAATTCCAACTTTGATTCAGGAGCAAAATTCTTTTGCCGGTATCACTAATAAAATCCTGGGGAAAAAAGCTGAAAAAATTTGTGTTGCCTATGAAAACATGGACAAATATTTTCCTGAAAATAAAATAGTTTTTACCGGAAATCCAGTCAGGCAGGATCTTGATAAGTTAGAGAAAAAAAAGAAAGAGGCATTGAAATATTTCGGACTTGAGAATGAACCGGAAATAGTACTGATTCTTGGCGGTAGTGGAGGGGCAAGGACTATTAATGAGAGTATTAAAACAGGCCTTAGCAGAATAAAAAATGAAAATGTATGTATTATTTGGCAAACAGGTGAATTTTATCATAAAAATGCTGAAGAAGCAATGTTGTCAAGTGGTGTGGAGAATGTAAAGTTATTTCCGTTTATCAACCGTATGGATCTTGCTTACTCAGCTGCAGATGTGATAGTGTCGAGAGCAGGGGCAGGAACTATCTCGGAATTGTACCTTGTGGGGAAACCGGTTATACTTGTGCCTTCTCCAAATGTTGCAGAGGATCATCAGACAAAAAACGCACAGGTACTGGTGAAAAACAGGGCTGCCATTATGGTGAAAGATAGTGAAGCCGGGGAAACTTTGTTGAATACTGTTTTGGAATTATCTGCTGATAAGAAAAAGAAAGAGTTATTATCATTGAATATCAGAGAAATGACTGTAAGAAACTCAGCTGACCTGATTGCAGATGAAGTGCTTAAATTGATGAAAAAAAATTAATATGGATCTGAACAAAATACAAAGGGTTTATTTTATCGGTATCGGAGGTATCGGGATGAGTGCCCTTGCCAGGTATTTTATGGCCGGTGGTTTTGAAGTTGCCGGGTATGATCGTGTTGAATCGAAACTCACCTTACAATTGTCAGCAGAAGGGAGTTTAATTCATTATATTGATAATATCAATAAAATACCTGAAATATACAGGGACATTAATAAAAAGGAGGAGGTTCTGGTTGTATTCACGCCTGCTGTTCCTGAGGCACATACAGAACTAAGATTTTTCAGAAACAAGGATTTCCTGGTGGTGAAAAGGGCTGAAGTACTTGGATGGATAACCCGAAAAACAAAATGTATCGCTGTTGCGGGCACTCACGGGAAAACTACAGTTTCAACTATTATTGCTTATTTATTAAAACAGTCGGAGCTTGATTGTTCCGCTTTCCTTGGAGGAATTTCAAAAAACTATAATACAAATCTTCTTCTGGGTAAAAGCGATTTGGTCGTGCTTGAAGCTGATGAATATGACAGGTCATTCCTGCAATTGCATCCATGGTTGGCAGTAGTGACAGCTATTGATGCTGATCACCTGGATGTTTACGGGGGGAAAGATGAAATGGAAAAAGCTTTTATGAAATTTATCGGACAAATAAAACCGGGAGGTATATTACTGATAAAGAAAGGGCTATCGCTTGAATCTGAAAACCTGCATGATATATCAATATATACATATGGAATTAAAACAAATGCTGACTTTTATTGTTCAGATGTAACTATCAATGAGGGTTTATATCTGTTTAATATTCATACACCTGATGGAATTATCAAAGATATTCACTTTGGTTATCCCGGCAGGATGAATGTAGAAAATGCAGTTGCCGCGGTTGCAGTTCTTACATTGCTTGGAGTAAAGCAGGAGACAATTAAAAAAGCATTGTTATATTTTTCCGGTGTCAAACGCAGGTTTGAAATTGTATTCAAATCTGATAAGCTGATTTATATTGACGATTATGCACACCATCCTGAAGAATTGAAAGCATGCATCGCATCTGTAAGGGAGATGTTTCCCGGCAAATCAATAACAGGGGTATTTCAGCCACACCTTTATTCCCGTACACAAAATTTCGCCAATGAATTTGCCGGTAGTCTTGATGAATTGGATGAGCTTATACTTTTGGATATCTATCCTGCCCGGGAAAAACCGGTCCCCGGTGTTACTTCTGAGATGATATTGCAGAAAATGAAAATGGAAAATAAACAATTGGCAAAAAAGGAAAACCTGGTTGATCTGTTGGGAAATAAAGATTTGGATGTATTGTTAACACTTGGAGCAGGAGATATAGGTGAATTTGTTGAACCGGTGAAAAAAATGCTTGAGAAGAGATAAAGAAAAAATGAAGCGGATTCTGAAAATATTTGTTTGGGTAATTATCATAGCTTATATAGTTGTGGTTCCCGGTTTTGTTGTTGATCGGTCGGGAAAAACTCCATGTAATTCGATTGATATCAGTTTACCTGATTCGCTTACCAGCCGGTTTGTTACACAAGATGATATACTCAATATTATTAATAAACCTGATAATCAGTTACTTGGTTATCCAATTGGAACTCTTGATACCCGCGAAATTGAAATTCGGCTTGCTTTACATCCGGCACTGAAAAAAGTAGAAGCATATAAAACAATTGGGGGAAAGTTGCATATTGAGGCAATTCAAAGAGTACCGGTTGTAAGAATTATAAATAATAAGGGAATGAGTTATTATATTGACGCTGAAGGTGCAATTGTCCCTTTTTCTGAAAAATTCACTCCCAGGGTGCTGATAGCCAGTGGTTATATTAATGAACCTGAGGAAATTATGCAGGAACTTATGATAAAAAATATTGATTCTGACAATATAATCAAACAAGTTCATAAACTGGGCTGTTTCATCAGTTCGCATGATTTCTGGAAGGCACAGATTGAACAGATATATATTAACAAAAAAGGAGAGCTTGAACTAGTGCCACGTGTTGGAGCCTACAGAATTATTTTTGGAGGCTTTGACGGTTATCAGGAAAAGTTCAGGAAACTATACGCATTGTTTGAAAAAGGCCTGAACAAGGTGGGGTGGAACAAGTATGAAGCAATTAACCTGAAATTTGACGGACAAATAGTTTGTACTAAACGTACTAATTAGAGTCCGTCTATAAAGTCCGAAAGTTTAAATAAATAGTAAAAATCACAAATGACAAGCACCAAATTTCAAATAAATCTCAAATTCTAATGAATAAAAAATCAAACAAATTCTTGTATATGTGCTGTTTGGATTTTGTTTTTTCAAACATTGGGTATTATTTGTTATTTGTTTTTTGAGATTTGTTATTTATAAACGAAATATAGAGTATATGGACAAACTCTAATTATTAAAAAGGAAATTATTTATTGGTAAAAAAGTAGAGAATATTACATAACCACATTAAAAATCTAATACTATGAACAAAAAAGACCATATCGTTGCGGCTGTTGATATTGGAACAACAAAAATTGTTTCTGTAGTCGGCAGGAAAAATGAAAATGGTAAAATCGAGATTTTAGGACTTAGCAAAGCTCCCTCAAAAGGTATAAAACGGGGAGTTGTCCTGAATATTGAAGAAACCGTGAATGCTATCCGCTCAACCGTAGAAGATGTTCAAAAACGTTCTGAAATAAATTTCAGCCAGGTTTTTGTCGGAATCGCCGGCCAACATATCAGGAGCATGCGAAACAGAGGATATATTAACAGGAATTCCGTGGAAGAAGAGATAACGCGGGAAGATATTATCCGGCTGATAAAGGATATGTATAAGATTCCTATTGATGTTGGAGAGGAAATTATTCATGTCCTGCCTCAGAATTTTATTGTTGATAATGAAACAGGCGTGAAAAATCCTGTAGGAATGAATGGTAGAAGGCTGGAAGCTAATTTCCATATCGTAATTGGACAGATAGCTTCGGCAAAAAATATTGAGAAATGTATTAACAGGACAGGACTGCAAATAAGAGAGCTTATCCTGGAACCACTAGCTTCCTCTGAAGCAGTACTTACTGATGATGAAAAAGAAGCAGGTGTGGTTTTAGTGGATATTGGTGGAGGAACAACTGATGTTGCTGTTTATTATGATAATATTATCAGGCATACTGCAGTGATACCTTTTGGTGGTAATGTGGTTACAAAAGATATCAAAGAAGGATGTGCTATCCTTCAGCGGCAGGCTGAATCGTTGAAAATCCAGTTTGGTTCGGCTCTCGGCGATATTTCTCCGGATGATAAGGTGGTAACAATTCCGGGTATTTCAGGACGGGAACCAAAGGAGATTTCTTTTAAAAGCCTGGCATATATTATCCAATCAAGGATGGAAGAAATAATTGATGCAGTAATATTTGAAATAGAAAACAGTGGATATTTTGAGAAACTTGCTGCCGGTGTTGTACTGACAGGCGGAGGTGCTTTACTCAGACATCTCTCACAACTTGTGAAATTTAAAACAGGAATGGATGTGAGAGTAGGTTTACCAAATGAATTTATAGGTGGTGAATTAGACGATGATATTAACCAGCCACAATTTGCTACCAGCGTTGGCCTCGTGCTTAAGGGGTTTGAATACCTGAATACTTATGAGGTTGAAAAAGAAACCTCACATGAGTTCCTTGAACAGGAAAATGATATTAAGGGAGAAAAACCTCGCTTTTTTGAGAAGTGGAAGAAAACATTTAATGAAATGTTTGCTGAAAATGACGTGAAAATGGATTAGCAAACAGTTAATTAGAGTCCGTCTACAAAGTCCGAATGTTTAAATAAGAATTAAAAATCACAAATGACAAGCACCAAATTTCAAATAAATTACAATATTCAAAAATTCAATAATCAAAACAGTTTCGGACATTTGATAATTGGTATTTGGGATTTATTTGTTATTTGTTTTTTGTTATTTGGTGCTTAATAAAATAAAATGATGGATTTATTGACGGACACTAATTAATTTACTACAGTTCTTTTTGAAAAAAACGGTGATATAAAATGTATTTATTTAAAAACAAAAAATAATAGCCATGACTGACGAAATAATGAACTTTGATCTGCCTGTTGAAAAGTCATCAACTATAAAGGTTCTGGGTATTGGTGGAGGTGGGAGTAACGCGGTAAATTATATGTACCAAAAAGGCATAAAGGATGTTAATTTTGTGGTGTGCAATACAGATGCACAGGCATTGAATACCAGTCCGGTTCCTGTGAAAATACAAATTGGTGAATCTCTTACTGAAGGAAGAGGAGCAGGAAATATTCCTGAAATAGGTAAACAGGCTGCTCTGGAAAACATGGATGATATAACAGATGCAATTTCGAGCAATACAAAAATGGTTTTCCTGACAGCCGGAATGGGCGGAGGAACAGGAACGGGAGCTGCACCGGTAATCGCGAAAGCAGCCCGCGAAGCAGGTATTCTTACAGTTGCCATTGTTACAATCCCTTTTAAATTTGAAGGACAGAAAAGGATTAACCAGGCTATAGACGGTATTAATGAATTAAGTCAATATGTCGATTCACTCCTGGTAATTAATAATGAGAAACTCAGGGAAATATTTGGAGATCTTAAGTTGTCTGAAGCATTCGGGCACGCGGATAATGTGCTTACTATTGCCGCTAAAGGAATAGCTGAAATAATTACAGTTCATGGTTATATAAATGTTGATTTTGCCGATGTCCAGACAGTAATGACTAATTCGGGTGTGGCAATAATGGGTACTGGTGTAGCTGAAGGTGAAGGAAGAGCATTGAAAGCAATTGAACAGGCAGTAACATCACCCTTGCTTAATTCGAATGATATTACCGGCGCAAAAAGTATTTTACTCAACATTTCTTCCGGGTCTGATGAAATAAGTATGGATGAAGTAGGCGAAATAACCGATTATTTAAATGAACTGGCAGCAGAGGATGTGCAATTAATATGGGGAACAGGTGTTGATGAATCACTTGAAGAAAAAGTAGTTGTTACAATAATAGCTACCGGTTTTGAGGCTAACAGTATCCCTGAATTGTATGTAAAAAGCAGATCCAGGAAAAGTGTAACGTTGTCTGAAAATTCATCGGATGAGAGAAAATGGCAGGATGCTATTTTTGAAATTAAAGATAAAGATCTTGGTACTTACCGTGTTGATGAATATAATAATAATCAACGTACAATTAATTTTAATATGCAGGAGGAGGATGAAGAGCCGGCAGATGTGAATAAAAAACCGGATCATAATCCGGAAAACCATTCAATCAATTCTGAAAAAAATGCTGAACGGATTAGGAAAATAAAAGAAACACATTCTATAATAAAAGAAAAAGGTCTTAAAAATCAGGATGTTAAAGATAATATTGACGAACTTGAAGATGAACCTGCTTATATAAGAAGAAATATTAATATAAAGAATGATGTTTATTCATCTAAATCTAAAGTTTCAAGATATTCTCTTGGTGATGAGGAGGATAATGAGGATAATAAAAAGAAAAAATCAATACTGAAAGATAATAATTCATACCTGCATGATAATGTTGATTAAAGAACTTAGAAGAAAACTATAAAAGGAGAAAACGTAGAAAAACATAATAATTAACCTGAGTTTTTGGTTACTGGTTGCTGGTTGCTGGTTACTGGTTAAAAAACAAGTTTAAATGAAAAAAATAGTAAAAATCGGAATTATTATTTGTCACCGTTATCATACTTGTGGTGGTGGTAAATGTTTTAGATCCATGAAAAACAAGGAAGGTGCTTTTAGTATTTACAAAGACATGGACGTTGAGCTTGTTGGGTATTCAACCTGTGATGGATGTCCTGGTGGAAATATTGAATACGTTCCGGGGGAAATGAAAAAGAATGGGGCAGAGGTCATTCATTTTGCTACCGGAATGGTAGTTGGCTATCCTCCATGTACGCGTATTACATTTTTTAAGAAGTTTATAGAGGAGCAATATAATTTAAAGGTAGTTGTTGGCACCCATCCAATTCCTGAGAAGTATTATGTGATACATAGAGCCCTAAAAACATGGGATAATCCTGCATGGCAGGAGTATATTAAGCCTACTCTGGCTACCCCGGAAATCAGGCTTGCTTATAATTAGGAACATAACCTGGAAAATATACTATGAGAAAAGGAAAAGAATTGATTTCAAACAGGGTTTCACAAATACCCAGATCAGCCATTCATGAAATGACACGACTGTCTAAACAATTTGATGATGTGGCATTCCTGTCCTGGGCAAAACCTACTTCAGATACTCCTGGACATATCAAAAAAGCCGCGATTAATGCAATAGAAAAAGGACTGGCCGGAGGATATTCCGAGTCGGCTGGCTTACCGGAATTGAGAGAAGAAATAGTAAAAAAATTAAAAACAAAGAATAATATTAATGCTAATCCAGAGCAGATAATTGTAACTGTTGGTGCTATTGAAGGATTATCAGCAGCAGTTATGGCAATTATAGATCCGGGCGACGAGGTAATTTTCCCTACCCCGACTTATTCAACACATATCAGGCAGGTTGTAATGGCTTTAGGCAAACCGGTTCTGGTTCCAACCATTGAGGAAGAAGGATTTGTTCTTGATATACAAGCCATAAAAAAATCAATAACGCCAAAAACCAAAGCAATTATGTATTGTACTCCCGGTAATCCTACCGGTTCGGTTTTTAGTGAAGAACAACAATTACAACTGGCAGAAATTGCTCTTGAAAATAATCTTATGCTTATTACAGATGAAGCATACGAATATTTCACCTTCGATGGAAATATACATTTTAGTATTGCCTCTGTTCCTGGAATGTCAAAGAATGTGATAAGTGCATTTACATTTACCAAAACATATGCAATGACTGGCTGGCGTATAGGTTATATTCATGCTGACGAGGAAATTATACCCCAGATAACAAAAGCTCATATTCCGTTTGCAATTTGCACACCGGTAGTTTCACAATATGCAGCTATTGAAGCACTCAGGGGACCACAGGATTGCATAAGTGAGTTCAGCGAACATTATTTATCTGCCAGAAACCTGATGTGTGAACGGCTTGACCGGATGCCTTCGGTATTTAAATATCAAAGACCACAGGGTGGATATCTCATGTTCCCGAAAATATTGCATGAGGATGGTGCAGATTCTGCCGAATTTTGCAAGAAATTACTTTTTGATGCCCTTGTATCTACAACACCCGGTGTTGCTTTTAAAGGCGAAGGTCACTTGAGACTCTCCTTTTGTGTACCTGAAGAGATGATAAACAAGGCTTTCGACAGGATGGAGAAATTTTTTAATATTTCCTGAGTTTCGCAACAGGATACCCGGAATACTGCATCACAATTCCCAACTCCATATGTTTATTCTTATTCTAGTAGAATTTAGACCTGCTGTCAACTATATCGGCATTTTCCTTCAATGCCTCAAATGCTTCATAACCGGCTCTGGAATTATAGGTGCTTTTTAAACGGTTTAATATTGCTGTAAGGTCAGTCTCTTCCGGATTTGTAATGTTTGTGACAGTAATAACATATACTCCGTTATTTCCAATAAAAGGACCGGTAAGTATCCCTTGATCGCTATTAACTGCGGTGGCAATTACTTGTGGTTCTATACCTGCTCCGGGAATTGAAAATGAATTAAATGAAATTTCTGTTGCAGTTTCAATATTTACCCCCAGGTCTCTTCCAAGTTCCTCAATGGTTTCTGTTTCACTCATCCTGGCTTTAATATTTTCTATTATTTTCAAAGCTTTTTTCTCCTTCATAACATTAAGGCGGATATCTGATTCAACATCTTCAAGCTTAGAATATCCCTCTTTTTTTACATCGGAGAGATATGCAATTACGAATTGATCACCCAGTTCAAAAACAGCCTGCTCATTAAAATCAAGAACAATCTCATTTTCTTTGCTTTCAAAAACCGACCGTATAAGATACCTTGGTGTCTCAAGACCGGGAATTTCTTTATCAGTGGGGTTTAAATCATTAGCTGTTCGTTTATCATAACCTTCACCGACAATAGTTTCATTGAATTTCTCGTATGTGTTGTTCATCCCTGCAAAACGACTTGCTTCAGCATAAATGTTCTGATATGTAGTTGAGCTTGGTTCCAGTTTTCTGTCAACTATTCCTACTTTGAATTTTTTTACAGTACTGCTCTGATCAAGTATTTCAATAATGTGAAAACCAAATTGGGTTTCAACTATGGTCAGATCACCGGTTTTCCCTTGAAAACATGTATCATTAAAAGGTTTAACCATTTGTCCTTCGCTAAACCATCCGAGATCACCACCAAGTTGGGCTGATCCCTGGTCGTCGGAAAAAGTTATTGCAATCATGTTAAAATTAGTGCCGTTTCTTATTAGTGTTTTCAGACTGTCTGCAGTAGATTCTGCTTCACTAAAGCTTCTGTTCTGACCGGCAGATATAAGAATATGACGGACATGTACAGAATCAGGCAAGTAGTTTATCTCAGCTATTTTTGCCAGTTTGTAAGTTTCATTTTCAAAATATGGTCCGTAAACTTCTCCTAATTCAGCCGTATCAACAAACCCCCTGATAATTTCCGGGAATTCATCCGGGGTATGGTTAATATCCTCAAACCGTGTATCGGCTGTAAGGTTAACAAATTCTTTCACATCTTCAGCTTGTTCAAACTCAGATTTGATACCATTGATCCACTTTTCGCTTTCAGCAATATCTGCTTCAGACGGCTCTACACTGAATATAACATATTCAATAGACCTTGCAGGCGATTGTTTATAATCATCTTTATGTTCATTGTAATATTTTTCAAGGTCATTTAAATTTACTGTTACAGCGCTATCAGATATAGTATTGAATCGTTCAACAAAATAATTAAAATCAACCTTTTTATTTGACTCGTTAAACTCAATTACAGCTTGATTATGTGTGGGATATAACCCTTTGCGAATAAGGTTGGTATATTTTATAAAAAACCTGTCATTTAGAATTTCGTCTTCCATGAATAACCAGTAAGCTTTCTGGGTTGGATCATTATCCATATTCTTAAGGAAATTTATCAGTGCAGGCTTATTCATTCTTCCTGTTTGCGGATCAGTAAACATTTGCCTGATAAAAAGATGAGGGTTATTTCCCTGTATCAGGTCAAACAACTCCTCATTACATACACCCAGTCCCAGTTCCTTATATTCATTATCCAGAATATTTTCGCGGATTAGCTGTTGCCAGCTTTGCTCCCTGATTTTTTCTGAGGTGCTTTCATCGATAACCCCGTTGCCCGATAATTTATAGATCTCTGTAAGTTTATTTATTTTTTTCTCAAAGTCCTGGTAAGTAATGGATTTTCCGGCAATTTCTGCTATTTCAAAATATTTTTTCGATCTCCCTCCGGCTCCTTTTCCAATTTTAAAATCACCTAAAATAAAAGCCAAAAGTGCCAGTCCTATAATAATTGCTACAAGAACTCCTCCTCTTTCACGTAATGTTTGTAATGTTGACATGAGTTATTTAAGATTTTAGTTTGATGCAAAAATTCAGGCAGCAAATATATAAAAAATTGATGTTTCTGTTGATATGGAATAAAGAAAAAGATTGTTATGTTTTTTCACTGCAAAGGCGCAGGAGCACCCCGGTATAGTCATTCTTCCTTACGGGGCAGGCAGGGCAAGCGTCGCATTTCACGGGGTAAACTTCTATAATGAATACTTAACAAACAAAAACCCGTATCCCGGAACATGGGATCTAAAGAGTTATATGCTTTCAACTTTAGAACATTTTTCTTCTTCCTTTCGACTCTGCCAGGAACGCCTTCGGCGCACTCTGGCAGGTCTTTCTATATATCTTGCTCATCTTCTCATCTTCTCATCTCCTCATCTCCTTTTCGCCTCTTCTCTCAGTCGCTCCCTCGCTCCCTCTCTTCATCCCTCTTCCCACTGCAACAC
>JADFUQ010000111.1 GCA_015222065.1 Bacteroidota bacterium | reverse complement strand
TGGAATGTTGGAAGAATGCCTGCCCTGTGAAATGCGACGTAGGAGCTATTTCTATAGGGGAATGATGGAATAGTGGAACAAATATTTATTGGGATTTTGTGCTTTAGCCTGCCCCGTAAGGAAGAATGACTGTACCGGGGTGACTTAGTGGCAAAAAAAAGAATGCCACTAAAACACTAAGACACAAAATAGCACAAAAGGAAAATGGAATGAAGAAAGAATGGAAGAGTGGAATAATGGAAAATCAACATTTTGTACGCTATTGAACAATATATGTAATAAAACCGTACATTACTCACAAATTCATTTTTGGGCTAATTTTATGTTAAATAGTTGTTTATGATTTTTGGCACAATAAATGATTAATTTCTACCTGCAATTCAATTAGATTCAAATGCTCAGAAATTATTTCCTGACCACATTACGGCTTATCAGGCGATCACCTATGTTTTCTTTGATCAATATTATTGGCCTGTCGGTGGGTTTAGCTGTCGGGATACTAATTATTCTATATGTCTATAATGAACTGACCTATGACCGGTTTCATGAAAATGCCAAACGTATATACCGGGTGAATATGATTGAACATAGTAAGGATGCTGTTAACAATTATGGTATTACCACGGCTGCAGTAAGCCCTTCAATGCAGGAAGAATTAACCGGTATTGAGCAAACCGTACGGTTTTCATATCCGGAAGAGGCACAATTTAGTTATCAACAGAATACATGCCGTGCTGAGTCAATAACCTATACTGATTCATCTTTTTTCGATGTGTTTTCTTTTAAACTGTTAATGGGAGATCCTTCAGAGGCTTTAAGAGCTCCTTATTCTGTAATTCTCACACGCTCGTTGGCTCAAAAAATATTTGGAGATAAAAATCCTGTTGGTGAAGAGTTAATACTTGACAATCAAGAGGTGCTTGAGGTTAAGGGGGTTATAGAAGATCCTCCATCAAATTCCCAATTGCAGTTTGAAGCCCTTGTATCCTTTATAACTCTGGAGCAGCATGATGATATTTATTTGCACTGGGATGGCGGATGGAATTATTATACCTATGTCCTGCTGACACAAGGAGTTGAACCGGAGTACATCATAAATCAAACGGAACCATTTCTTGAAAAACATATAAATAATAAATACAGGCAATTTGGTCTTTACCTCGAAATGAAGCTAACCTCTATGCTTAGATTACATTTACATTCTGATGCAGAGGCTGAGCTTGAAACCAAAGGAAGCCTTGCTAATATTTATGTTTTTTCAGCTGTGGCCTTTTTTCTTATTCTCATCGCTTCCTTCAATTTTGTCAGTCTTTCCACAGCTCTGGCAACAAGGCGGGCCAAAGAGGTTGGAATGCGCAAAGTAACCGGGGCACAACGGTCACAGCTTATTTCACAATTTCTGGGTGAGTCTGTGTTTTTCAGTCTTCTGGCTCTGATAATCGGGCTGACTCTGGTTGAACTCCTGCAGCCGTTTTTTAATACACTTATTAATAACAACCTGGGGCTTTACCGTACAGGCAAGGGATTGTTAATTACCGGAATTGTGCTCCTAACTATTATTACCGGGTTGTTGTCGGGGATGTATCCGGCATTTCATCTTTCATCTTTCCGGCCTTTACAGGTGATACAGGGAAATATTCGTGGCACAGGGCGTAAGGGTTTTCGGAATATTATGGTAACTATCCAGTTTCTTATCTCCTCAATCCTTATAATAATGACCGGTACAGTTTATTTGCAACACCGGTTTATGAAACAAAAAGATATTGGATACAATCGTGAAAATTTGGTAGTGGTCCCGTTATTGACAGATATCAGCCGGAAAAACTATTCCCTGCTGAAGTCTGAATTCAACAATATTCCTGCAGTACAAGCTTCAGGAGCTGCCTCTGCTATTCCGGTGAACGGACTGACCTCCAATGGCTATTTTCCCGAAGGGTTCGAAACACCTCTTATGTTCAATGCACTTGATATTGATGAAGACTACATAGAAACCATGCAAATTCAGATATCAGAAGGCCGGAATTTTTCTGCTGACCGCCCTTCTGATAAGGAGGCTTTCCTGATAAATAAAACCCTGGCAAAGGAAGTGGGATGGAAAAAACCGATTGGGAAAACTATCCGCAGGGATGGAACGCATACTGTGATCGGAGTTGTGGAAGATTTTCATTTTGCATCAATGCATAATCCCATCAGACCGTTGATAATAACGAATAAACCCTGGAAGAATTTTTCAACACTGGCCGTCAGGCTGAATACAAATGATCTGCAAGAAACCATCGAAACATTGGAGACGGCGTGGAAAACGATTAATCCCGGAGAGCCATTTACTTATTATTTTCTGGATGATCTGTATAATACAATGTACTATCCGGAGAAACAGTTCGGACGAATGTTCTTGTCCTTTTCTTTTTTGTCATTGCTGATAGCTGCACTTGGGCTTTTAGGTCTGGCTGCCTATACAACAGAGCAGCGAACCAAAGAGGTAGGTATCCGGAAGACAATGGGAGCTACTTCAGGAGATATCATTGTTCAGTTCAGTTCTGAATTCATCAGGTTTGTTCTTCTTGGTAATTTGCTGGGTTGGCCGCTGGCTTACATGGCAATCAGGAAATGGATGACAGATTTTGCTTACCATATCAACATACCCTGGTGGATTTTTATTTTTAGTGCAGTTTTCAGTCTCCTTATTGCTATAGTTGCAGTCTGGCTGCGTACTTCCCGGACAGCAAATCTAAATCCGGCTATAACACTGAAATACGAATAATAAAATCATTATTCAGATAAATAGCATAATAATTTGCTTTTTATAAAAATAATTACGTTATTAATA
>JADFUQ010000110.1 GCA_015222065.1 Bacteroidota bacterium | reverse complement strand
TTTCAAATCTGATTTGTAGTCCGTATGGCCATTGTTCTCGATCTTCATATCCGACAGGCTGGCAGTCTGTCTTTGCCTCTGCCTTAGTTTTCTTGGGTAATTTCACGTCAGTTAAATTCATCTGTCTGCGCTCCATTCCGAATAAGTTTTTGTCAAGTCTTCAGAAACCTTGATATATGCTACCAGGGTCACTACATACATGGCTGCCTGATCAGTAATAACTTGTAGGATGGCATCTTTCCATCCCGGGAGACCGCCTGCAAAAGCATGAGAGAATTCAACAGGGGCAGTCTCTCCCTCAATTTCCATAATTTTTTCAGTATTTGTACCATCATAAAACTGTAAAACAATCGTCGAGTTGGCTACTTTTTTAGATGAAGTCAATAATAAATCAGTAATAAATATTGATTCATCAGGTTTTGGCGTCACAATATCAATGGTTTCAGCCGCATTGTTAATGCCAGATTTCCATTTAGCATCCAACCGTATCCGGCTTTCTGCAACAAGAGTGCATTCCCCCGTAAAGCCAGGTTCACAATCAAGTACCTGGTTATTTTGAGAATTAGCCAAAAAAACCTTGATCGCCATTTATGGCTCCAGACAAGGACATAGAAAGCAAAAACCGAGAGTTGCCTTAATTGCTATGGCTCCTGTCACTGCATATAGAGAAACTGTACGGTTTTTCGGAATTATCAGACCGGACAACCATTCCCATCTCCACATTGTAGTCCCAATAACAAGCTCATCTACAATATCTCCCCCCGAAAGACCGGTGATATCAACACCGCTTTCACAGGTAACATCCGCTACTTTTCCACTTCCAGCATTCCGATTCACTGGCGTCAATGTAGCATGAGTACCGCCCACGGTTCCGATATCCCTGATTTTGACCTGTACAGTTTCAGCAGCCCCCGCATGTAACTTTAAAGACGTTACTACTGCATCTCTGTCGTCATTGTTGGTAATATAGAAAAAGCAATCTCCGGCCCCTGTAGGTGTTACGGAAATTACCGCGCTATAAGATTGTTCCTCATGTTGATTGGAATGCTCGGTAAGTGACTGACATATGGCCTTGTTTACAGCCATACCGCCTGATGTGACTGATTGTCCTATTCCTGTTTTTGGATCGCGTAAAACTGTCATTTTATGTCTCCATTTCCTCGCTTATATCTATTTCCTCATCTGTCATTAAAGCTAAGTGCCTGTTCATAACTCTGAGTTCTGCTAATACAAAAAATAACAAGTCTTTTACTTCAAGGTCTTTGACATCAAGGCCTTCGTCAACCATTGCACCAAAACCATGGATCTCAAGAGGATGCTGGTATCTCGGCATTGTTTATCCCCAGACCATGAAACTGACATTTCCTGTATCGGAGTACCCGATCAAACTTTGTTCGCCAGCTAAAGCGATACCGGATCTTTCAAGCACACCATTTGCACGAACCACTGTATTGTATTCGAGGTAATCTGAATCAGCCAAATCATTTATACCTCCGTCCACAAAAGCCAAACGAACTTTTACATCTGAATCATTTCGGTTGGAAATGCCAACATTGAGTACCTGAATCTGACCAGTAGGCATTTTATAGAGTAGTGTATTTATGCCAACCTTCATATCTACTGCTGCGATTCTTCCTGAGGCCATTACGCCTCTCCCATAGGTGCTGCATCCTCTTGCAGCATTTCATCCACCAGAGCCCTTACGTCCTCCTTACCGACCTTCACCTTCAGGTCATTTTCAAGTCGCATCCCTTCAAGTTTAACTTTTTCCTGCTGAAGCTTTATCTGCGTAATTTCCAGTTTCGCCTCTTCTTCTTGAATCTTGATTTGTTGAATTTGGCTTTCGGATTCTGCCTTCTGCATTTCCATTATCATAACAGGATCAGGCGGAGGTTCTTCCATACCTTCAGGTGGCATGCCTTCTGCGCCAGGAATTCCACCTTCACCTTGCTCTGCGGTATCGCCCTGTTCGTCACCTTCTAATAGTTCAGGCGGAATCAGTTTCTTTAATCGTGCCGCGATATCATCAGCCCTGGGGAAGTCCTGCATTTCAAAGAAAATATCCGCAGTGACTGCAATTTGTTCATCAGTCATGTGGGG
>JADFUQ010000109.1 GCA_015222065.1 Bacteroidota bacterium | reverse complement strand
CTTTCAAAGGGAAAGAGCTTCCGATGGATTCATACCATTATATTATTGACCTTGGGGATGGTTCGACACCAATTGTTGGAAGTGTAACGATTGTAAGATAGCGGAAAATTTTGTAATATTGAGGCATTTATGAGAAAGAGACTTATTATATATATTGGATTCCTTGTACTTTTTTTCCATTCGATCAGTACTTTTGGTCAACAATTGCCAATTTATAGTCAGTACATGATGACTGGATTTCTGTTGAATCCTGCATTAGCCGGGAATGACGGCTATACTTCAATTAACCTGACTGCCAGGGAACAATGGCTGGGGATCAGCAGTGCTCCAAGAACACATGCTCTCAGTGTCCAAACCAGGTTGCTGAAGACAAGTTATATTTCTAAATCAACTTCAGTGCGTAGGAAAATTACGCGCCCTTCACGTGAAGGTCGTGTTGGACTGGGTGGTTATGTTTTCAACGATAAAAATGGTATAATTGATAGAACCGGTTTTCAAATGACATATGCTTATCACATTCCAATGGATAATTCACAACTTTCATTTGGAATATCAGCTAATGCTTTTCAGTTCTCAATTGATGAAGACGAAATTGTTCTGTTTGACCAGGACGATCCATATTTAATGGAATATGATAAGATAATATTTATTCCTGATGCAAATTTTGGAGTATGTTATCATACACCTGAACTATTTGTTGGTGTATCCGCTACACAATTGTTAAGATCCGCATTAAAGCTTGGTAATCAGTCTTATACGAACTATCGATTATTGAGGCACTATTATATCATGGGAGGATATAAATTTGATGTTACACCGGAGATTGTTATTCAACCTTCAATTCTTATGAAATCATCTGATAGTTTTCGTAGTTTTCAGATTGACTTTAATGCCAGGGTCTTCTATAAAAATGATTATTGGGCAGGATTATCTTATCGTACAAATGATGCTATGGTTATTATGGCCGGTGTTAAAGTTAGTCAGTATTATTTTGGGTATGCCTTCGATTATTCTCTTTCTAATATAAGAAAATACAGTTTTGGTTCTCATGAGTTTTTAATAGCGATTAAACTTGGAGATAGTGCAAGGAGATATCGCTGGTTAAACAGATATTAAAATTTCAAGCAGATATTAAAAGGTCAGGGAAAAAACAGTTTCAATATCAGGTTTAGAGTAAGCGGTAATTGTTCCACCGTGTAATCTGAGAATCTGTCTCGATAAACTTAAACCAATACCGGATCCTTTGTGTTTAGTTGTAAAAAATGGGATGAATACTTTATCAAGTACATCTGGTAAAATTCCCATCCCATTATCAATAACCTGCATGGTTGGTCGCCCTCTTTTATTGAAGAAAGCTTTTAAAATAATAATACCATCAGGTTTATTTTCAAGTGCATGAATAGAATTCTTCACCAGGTTTATAAGAACCTGCTCAATTAATTCTTCATCAGCTGAAACCTGTAGATCCTTGGGCTCAATCCGGATTTCAATATTAAAGCCGGATTTATTGATTTCATCTCCCATCAGATGAATAATATTTTCAAATATATCTTTAGCATTTGTTATTTTAAAATTCGGCTTTGGAATTCTTGTTAAGTTTCTGTATGTATTAACAAAATGCAGTAGTCCTGTACTTCTTTTGTTTATTGTTTGTAAAGCTTTATGTAACTCTATAACAGTATTT
This sequence comes from Bacteroidota bacterium, assembly GCA_015222065.1. Classification (GTDB taxonomy): domain Bacteria; phylum Bacteroidota; class Bacteroidia; order Bacteroidales; family VadinHA17; genus JADFUQ01. The sequence continues at coordinate 8,839 of JADFUQ010000109.1, read as the reverse complement.
TTATCCATTTCGCATTCTTTATCTTTTTCCTCCTTTGCCCTGATATCTTTAAGCATAATATCAAGAGTTGAAGAGATAGAAGCAATTGGTGTAATGGAATTCATTATTTCATGAGTGAGAACCCGAATCAATTTCTGCCATGCTTCAGTTTCCTGGTCTTCAAGAACATTCTGTATGTTTTTAATTGTAACCAGAGTGATGAATTTGTTTTTTAACTTAATTTCAGTTCCGAAAACTGCCAGTTGCAGCAAATCATCTTCATCCTGGACTTTAATAAGGTAATGATGACCTGGTTTAAGGTCTAATAAAGTCTGAACAAGTTCCTGACTAAGATGTTCAAGACTTTTTATATTCTTAAGATCACTTATTTGGAAAAGTTTTTTAGCAGCTTTATTGATCATATCAACAGTTCCATCTTTTAAATATGCAATAATGCTCACATCAGTATTTTGCACTACGTTTTGAAGATAATGGAAGTGTTCTTCTTTCTCTGACCTTACTGCCTGAAAATCTTGAATGACATCATTAAAGGCTTTGTTGAGCTGGTCAAAAGAAGAACCCATTCCTTCAACATTAAATGATCTTGTAAACTCTGAAAAACGAATAGATTCAAGAAAACTGGCAAGATGCCGGTTAGTTCTGTCAACAAACTGATAAAGTGAAAAAATCTGGTAAGCAGTAAATACACCCAATAAGACAGTAGTAAGTATATGATTGTTCATTAATGTGAATAATAACAGAAAAATTGTTACGATAAGCAACAATATTCTTAATCCGGCATTGAGTCTAAAATTCTTAAATACCATGTTTTTCCATTCTTCTATAAAGAGAAGTGCGAGTTAATCCGAGCTCTTCAGCAGCTTGAGTAACATTCCCCCCATGTTTCTTCATCGCTTTAGTAATAATTGCCTTTTCAATATCTTCCAGGTTCAATGTATCAACTTCAATTTCTGATCTCATTTTTTTTAGGGAAGAAAGAATGAAATTTTCTGGTTGTAATATCTCTGAATCGCCTAAAATGATTGCTCTCTCAATAGCATGTTGTAGTTCCCTGACATTCCCGGGCCAGGAATACTGATTTAATGTCTTCATTGCTGTAGAACTGATTCCTTTAACTGACTTCTTATATTTTTTGGCATTATGTTTAATAAAATGATTGGTTAATAATGAAATATCTCCGGTTCTTTCTCTTAACGGTGGCAGATGAATTTCAACAGTATTTATTCTGTATAAAAGATCCTGCCGGAATGAATTATCGTCCAGCATCTGGTGAATATCAGTATTGGTAGCACATATCAATCTAACATCAACCAGGGTGGGATTATTTGAGCCAACACGGGTAACCTCTTTACGTTCAATTACTGTTAGAAGTTTTGTTTGAAGGGGTAAGGAAAGATTTCCGATTTCATCAAGAAATAATGTTCCGCTGCTTGCAATTTCAAATCTCCCGGTTTTTTCTTTATTAGCATCTGTGAATGCTCCTTTTACATGGCCGAACAGCTCACTTTCAAATAAAGTTTCACTTATTGAACCAAGATCAACACTAACAAATATTTCATCTTTCCTTGCAGAATTCCGGTGTAAAGCTCTTGCTACGAGTTCTTTTCCAGTTCCGTTTTCACCAAGGATAAGTATGTTAGCATCAGTTTTAGCAACTTTGGAGATTGTAGAGAAAACTTCCTGCATTTCAGGTGATTTCCCGATAAACTCATGAAATGGTTGATCGAGTGTGGCACTGAATTCTTTCTGTTTTGTTTTCAGGTCAATGTTTTCACGTTGCGACTCACTTAATCTTATTGCCGATGAAACTGTTGCAAGTAGCTTTTCATTTTGCCAGGGTTTTAAAACAAAATCTGTTGCACCTGCTTTTATTGCCTTAACTGCTTTTTCAGCATCTCCATAAGCAGTAATGAAAACAACGATAGCTGAAGGATCAATCTTAAGGATCTCAGCAAGCCAGCTAAATCCTTCCTGACCACTTATTGCATCTTTTGTGAAGTTCATGTCCAGTAAAATAACATTGTAATTCCCTGTTGTAACGTAGTCAGGGATCCTTGAAGGATCATGTAATGTATCAATAACTTCAACATGAGATTTTAAAAGAAGCTTTAACGCGAACAGGATGTCTTCGTTATCGTCAATCGCTAATACTCTTCCCTTTTTGTTACTCATATAATCTTTTTTTAGATTTACAACAGTCAAATATATTTTGCAAGATAAAGATAAATTTTTTTTAAAATGTATGAGATAAAATGCAAATGATTTTTTATAATTGTCCGATTTCGTACTTAATATGTTCCAAATTCGAACACTTTTTATCTGTAAAGTAAATAGCAAATCTGTGTAACAGACTTGACATTAGTAGTATAGATGATTTGGCATGAAAAATGCATTAATAAAATAAATTATAAAAATGTTTAACGGAATGGACAGACAAATTGAAAAAAAGAACAGAATTAGCAAAAAAACAATTTGGATATCGGTATTCGGTATTATTGGAATTCTGGTCCTGTATAACATAATTTTTGGTGATAAAAGCAGCAAGCTCAATGTTGATATAGATAAAGTGAGTATTGAAGAGGTAAAAGAAGGTCTGTTTAAAAACTATATTGCTGTCTCAGGTGTTGTGGAGCCAATTAAAACAATTTATCTGGATGCGACAGAGGGTGGAAGCAGAGTGGAAGAAATTATTATTGATGAGGGGAATATGGTTGAAAGCGGTGAAATTATTGTGAGGCTTAGTAATACAAGTCTTATCCTTGAAATTTCTAATTATGAGGCATTGGTTTCAAGGACCTCTAACGAGTTAAGACAAGCCAGGTTGTTGATGGAACAGCAGACCCTGAATTCAAAAAGTCAGTTACTTGAATTACATACTAATATACTTCAACAAAAACGTGCATTCGAAAGAAATAAGATACTATTCAAAGACAAACATATTTCTGAAGAAGAATTTAAAATCTCGGAGGAGCAGTATGATCTTTCAAATAAGCGACTTGAGTTGTTGCATGAAAATCTACAAAAAGATTCAGTTTTCAGAGGTGTCCAGGTAGGAGCACTTAAAACGTCACTTGATAGGATGGAATCAAATCTGGAATTGGTACAAAAAAGGCTCGAAAGCCTGAATTACAGAGCCCCTGTATCGGGTGAACTTGCCAGCCTTGATCTCGAAGTAGGTCAGGTGATTAGTAGGGGTGAACGTATTGGTCAGATCAATATTCTTGATTCATATAAGCTCAGAGTTGATATTGATGAATACTTTATCTCAAAAGTATCCAGGGGTTTAACAGGTAGTTGTGATTTCTCAGGTACTTCATTCAATGCAATAATCAAAAAGATATATCCGGAAGTTACAAATGGGAGGTTTTATACAGATATGGAATTTGTTGATGACATACCTGAAACGATAAGAATAGGACAAACAAGCCGTATCAGACTTGAGCTTGGAAAACCTAAAACTGCTTTGTTAATTCCACGTGGAGGTTATTACCAGAGTACAGGGGGACAGTGGGTTTATGTTGTGGATCAGTCAGGAGAATTTGCTTATAAGAGAAAGATTTCTTTGGGAAGCCAGAATCCCCGTTTTTATGAAGTCCTTTCAGGCCTTAAACCGGGAGAACAGGTTGTGACTTCCGGTTATGATAATTTTGGTGATGCAGATAAACTTATTTTTAAATAAATCTATAAACTAATACAGAAAGTTATGATTAAAACAGTTAACCTGACAAAAATTTTCAGAACAGATGAAGTTGAAACAACTGCACTGAATAAAGTCCAAATGGAGATTTCAACTGGTGAATTTGTTGCCGTAATGGGCCCTTCAGGATGCGGTAAATCAACATTACTAAATCTTTTGGGATTATTAGATAACCCAACCGACGGAGAACTTTATTTCGATGATGTTGAAGTGTCAAAATTCTCGGAAAGGAATCGTACAAATTTACGAAAAGGAAACATGGGTTTTGTGTTCCAGAGTTTCAACCTTATTGACGAACTTACTGTTTTTGAGAATGTTGAACTACCTTTGCTTTATATGAAAGTGTCTTCTTCAGAAAGGAAGAAAAAGGTGGAAGCAGTCCTTGAAAAAATGAAGATTAGTCATAGGAAGAAACATTTTCCACAACAATTATCAGGTGGTCAGCAGCAAAGAGTAGCAATATCGCGTGCTGTTGTTGCAAATCCCAAACTTATACTTGCTGATGAACCAACAGGTAATCTTGACTCTGCTAATGGAGAAGAGGTGATGAATCTGCTTACAGATTTGAACAAGGAAGGGACAACCATTGTTATGGTTACTCACTCACCCGGTGATGCAGAATATGCACATAGAATTATTCAATTGTTTGATGGACATATTGTAACCGAAAATATTAAACAAACATTATAAGAATGGAATAATGGAAGATTGGAATACTGGAAGAATGGGGAGATGGAAGAGTGGAACAATGGGTAATGGAATTATGGGATACTAAATTCCCCAACATTCCAATTTTCCAACATTCCAATATAATTATGTATTTTCCCGAAGGACTATATTTTTTGATTTATATTAAATTATTAAATACCTGTCAAGTATGAGAGAATTATGTGTTCCTATACCAGGTTTTAGTTCGGAGCAAAGCGCTGAAATAAAACTGACGATCGGTAAAGAAGAAGTTAGTTATGACTTCAGGATTGCTTCTTTTCCATGGGATATTGAGGATGAATTATCAATTGGAGAAGATGAGCTTTCAAAATCATTGGCCAGGATTACCCGTTTAAAAACTGCTATAAATGATTACAGCCATGAATGGGAACTGATTCAAATCTTTAATCCTGCCGAAAATGCTAGTTTTATTCAGGTTCTATATAGAAAAAAGGGAGATTAGGATTAATAAAATTTGCCAATTAAGTAAATTCTTAAGAATGGATTTGCTTATTCAAAATTTCATAAATTAATGAGATTAATTATGTACCTAAAGGGACTAAGTATATCAATGATACTTGTGATAATTAGTTTATTATCATGTTCAAATCTATCAGCTCAAACCTCTGTAAGATCATGGACACTGAAGGAGTGTATTCAATATGCAATGGATAATAATATCCAGATAAAAAGACAGGAACTTCAAAGCTTGATCGCAGACAAAAATTATAAACAATCGAGATTTGAGTTGTTACCTAACATGAATGTTGGGTTCGAGCATATATATAGTTCCGGACGGTCACTAAACCAAGAATTGTATCAATGGGAAAACAGGAATCAACAGCAGGGTAGCATGGGTGTAAGAAGTGAGGTAACAGTTTTTAACGGATTGCAAAACCTTAATTCAATAAAACAACAAAAATATAATCTGAAAAGTGCCCTGGAAGACCTTGAAAAAGCAAAAAATGATATTTCAATTTATATTGCAACTGCATATCTTCAGATTTTACTTGATCAGGAATTACTAAATGTAGCTAAGAATCAACTTGAAGTTACAATGGTTCAGGTAGATAAAACTGAAACACTGGTGAAAGTTGGAAATGTTTCCAAAGGAACACTTCTTGAGATAAAGGCTCAGGCTGCAAGTGAAAAATTGAATATTATTCAAAGAAATAACCAGCTTCGAATCTCAAAACTCACACTTGTGCAATTACTTGATCTGGAAAATCCGGAAGAATTTAGTATTGTTATTCCTAAAAACCTGTCAATAGAAAACCAGCCTGCTGTAGTTTTAACTGATTCTGTTTTTAATTATGCTGTTATAAATATGCCGGAAGTAAAAAGTGCAGAATATATGTTGCAAAGTCAAAAAAAAGCTCTGGCTATTACCCGTGGTAGGAGGAGTCCTGAACTTTATTTAAGCGGATTGTATTACTCAAGATATAACGAAAATGCAATAAACCCACTCGATCCTGATCCTTTAAATCCCTCTATTAACTACTCTCTGGATAATCAGCTTAAAGATAATCAATATAAGCAAATCACACTGGGGTTATCTATTCCGATCTTTAACAAGCTGAGGATACATAGAGATATTAGCATAGCAAAAGTTAATATGTTGGATGCACAATATAATCTAAAACAATCAAAACAAAACCTGTACAAGAATATTCAGCAAGCATATAGTGATGCAGTTTCAGCACTTGAAAAATACTATTCATCATATGATGCCGTTAAATCGATGCAGGAAGCCTTCGATTATACAAGTGAAAAATTTGATGTTGGGCTATCTAGCTCAATCGATTATAGTATTGCCAAGAATAATCTTTCTAAAACACAATCTGATTTGTTGCAGGCTAAGTATGAATATCTGCTGCGTCTTAAAATACTTGATTTCTACCACGGAGAGGAGATAACCTTTTAGAAGAATGGAAGAGTGAAGAAGTCGAAGAGTCTAAAGGTCTAAGTGTCGAAGAGTAGAAGATGAAGAATGGAATGATGGAATAGTGGAAGAATGGGAAGATAGAAGAAGTCTAAGAGTGAAGAATGTGATGCAGTGTTGCAGTGGTGCAGTATGACGAGCAAAGAGCAAAGCTCTTCCCCCTTTCATTTTCGACTGGTAGAGTTATCCCTTGATTGGTTGCTCCCCAGCAGAGCCAATCTCCGTTTCACTCTACAAAACAAAAATAAGAATTGATTAATTTTATGAAATTAAAGTTATTAACAATAAAACCAGAAAAGTAAACTTAGTGTCAACCATATTTATGAATGGTCAAAGCATTAACTTATAACTTTTAACATATAACGTATAACTCTTTGGAAGAATCCTTCCAGCATTTTAGGATAACAATGCATTATCCTGAAGAACCATTTATTAGATAATATATGACTGATTAACAGATTTTTTTTTTTTTTTTGTATTGGATAACACAGAACAGAAAAGAAAATAATTTTTTTTACGTTATAAGTAAGGAGAGTAAGGAGAAGAAGGAAGAGGAGTAATGAGGTGATGAGGTGATGAGGTAATGAGGCGAAGGGGTGAATTTTTTACCGGATTTTATTGGTTGAAAAAGGATTTTGCGAGGAGCGTAGCGACGAAGCAATCTCCCAAAAATAACCGGAATGCAAAATAAATGGGCCATCATAAGCTTTACGAAAAGTCATAAAAGATTGTTTCTCCGCTGGTGGATTAAACAAATCTGGATAATTCCGGGAATAGTTATTTTACTGTTCTCTTGTGAAAAAGAAAGATTTCTTACCGGGGATTCAGTAAGTTTGACCTTTTCCTGTGATACTGTTATATTTGACACTGTATTTACTACAATTGGCTCAACAACAAAGTATTTCCAGGTAATAAATCCTTACAGTAAAGCTTTGATGATATCAGAAATCTACCTGGCAGGTGGAGAGAATTCAAACTTCAGATTAAATATTGATGGTTTGAAGGCTTTGCAGCTTGAAAATATTGAACTGCCTGCCGGTGACAGTCTTTATGTTTTTGTTGAAGTTACAGTTGATCCTCAAAACCAGAATAGTCCTATGGTAGTTAAAGATTCGGTTGTATTTATTACGAACGGCAACTTTCAGGATATTGATCTGGTTGCCTGGGGACAGGATGTTCATCTTATAAATGGTGAAATTGTCCAGACTCAGACATGGATAAATGATAAGCCGTACCTGGTTTATAACAGCATGCTGATTGATAGTATGCAAAAGCTTACTTTAGATCCGGGTGTAAGAGTGCATTTTCATAGAAATTCAACCATGTATATCATGGGATCCCTTGAGATACACGGAACTATAGAAGAACCCGTTGTTTTTCAGGGTAACCGACTTGAAAGTGAATATGCTGAAATTCCGGGTCAGTGGGGTGGTTTATACTTTCTGAATGGCAGTGTTGGGAATATTATTGAATATCTTGAGATACGGAATGGAACAAGTGGTCTGCATCTAGGGAATCTTTATTCTGAGAAAGAACCACCGGACTTAATTATTTCAAACTCCATTATTACTCAAATGAATTTTGCCGGTATTTCGGCTATTAATGCAAAAATCGATGCTTCCAACTGCGTAATTGCAGATTGTGGTTTTTATGGAATTGTTTTAACCACAGGAGGGGAGTACGAATTTAATCACTGTACTGTTTCAAACAATTGGAAATACTTTAACCGGGTAACACCTACTGTGTTAATTACCAATTATTATAATCTTAATGATACAGAGATTTTTACTGGTAAGCTGGAAAAGGCTTCTTTCGGGAACTGTATTGTTTACGGAGACATGGAAACAGAGATCGGATTTGACAAAGTGGGTGAGGGTAGTTTAAATTACTATTTTGACCATTGTTTGATAAAGGTTGATACCTCTGAAGTGGATGTTTCTGATCCAATGAGATATAATAATGTATTCATTAATAATGCTCCCGGTTTTATAGCAATTGACAGTATGAATTTTCAGCTCGATTCATGTGCTTTCGTATTAGATAAAGGCTCTCAGGAAATAGGAATGCGTTTCCCAAATGATATTTTAGGTAATAGCAGAATAAATGATCCAGGTCCGGATATTGGTGCATACGAAAGATCAGATGATCAGTAATCAGCATATGAGATTAGGTAAAGAAATTATCTTGCTTTTTATTCTCTCTCTTTTCCATACTCAATTAGTGTATGCACAGGATGATAGTAAATGTTATGAAGAAATATCGCGTATTCTGTTCTATAATGTTGAAAATTTGTTTCATCCGTTGGACGATTCTCTTACTGATGACGATGAATTTACTCCTGATGCAATCCGGCACTGGAGTTATTACAGATACAGGCAGAAGCTTATTAAAATATATAAGACTTTTGCTGCTGCAGGAGGATGGCAAGGATTTGATCTTATTGGTCTATGCGAGATTGAAAACCGGGAGGTGTTGTCTGATCTGATAACAAG
>JADFUQ010000588.1 GCA_015222065.1 Bacteroidota bacterium | reverse complement strand
GCACAGGCATTCTCGCATACTTCGATCACAGGATTTCCACAGGTCCCCTTGAAGGAACAAACAACAAGATCAAGACAATGAAGCGACAGGCTTATGTATACAGAGACATGGAGTTCTTCAAACTCAAAATTCTAGGACTTCATGAGACCAGGTACGCTTTAGTCGGATGAACCAAATTTTATTGACTTTCAGTTTTAATAAGATAGAATTTTAAAAATTAGTGTGTAGTGCTTGGGAGTGTCTTTTCAGTCCAAATCGCAAGAAGCGATTTTCTATCAACAACCGCAAGCTAAAGCAATAGGCTATGTCACCTAATGCAAAAAGGTGATTTCTTACCACACTCAGGAGGCTTCCAATGAAGAAATCCCTCAAAATGTGCTAAGCTCGCTCCTGTCAGGACAGTAGAAATTTTTGTTCTCTCAGGAGCGGTATAATCAAATGATGTAGGGCTTTTATAACACTTTCTATTTAAATTATTCGCAATGGGCCATCCTTCAAGTATTTATATTACCATGGAGGATTTGAGCTGGGAGAAGGAGTTTCGATTATGAGTAGAATTTCAAGATTCAAGTGGGCTGGTTTTGTAGGAATTTTTCTGCTTGTAGGGGGCATCTCAACGGTTTCCGCGGCTGAGGTGACTTCAAACTACGATGATGTTACGTTAATCCCTGAAAACAGCTTTACCGATAAATATCTAATACATTTCCATGGTGATTGAACAGGTTCTTCCTAGCTTTCAGAAACTTGAGAACTATTGTTCTCAAGAAGCCTGGAAAGGCTGGGACCCTTATGACGGCCTGAATTCAAAGATTTTTCAGGCAATGCCACTTTTGAAGAATTGGGATTTGGCAAGACTGGCCTGGATTCAGGCTTTTAAACTAAGTCCTGTTAATCTTCGCAGATTGCTTTTAGTACCCAAGGAACATAACCCCAAGGGAATCGGACTGTCTCTTACTGGGTACTGTAACCTATACAGATTTCAACAAAATACAGGAAATGAATCGTTGGTTTTTTTAGGTGATGCCATACATACAAAAATACGCTACCTGGCTGATTTGCTTATATCTCTGCAATCTAAAGGTTACTCAGGGGCATGCTGGGGCTATAATTTCGACTGGCAGGCCCGAAGGTTGTTTCTTTTTCCAAAAGGTACACCAACGGTTGTTGCCACAACATTCTGTTCAGCTGCTCTCATGGAATCTTACGAAATCACAAAAGAAAATAAGTACCTGGAAACGGCTTTGTTATCCGCTCATTTTGTTTTAAATGACTTGAAAAGAACACCAACAGGAACAGGATTCCTGTTCTCATACTCGCCTCTTGAAGGCAATAATACTGTGTATAATGCTTCCCTGATGGGCAGCAGATTGCTCAGTTTGTGCTACTCCTATGATAAAAAAGAGGAGTATTTAACCACCGCCCGTGGTAGCATACAGGCTTGTGTTGACGATCAAAATGAGGATGGTTCATGGTTTTATGGTAAATTGCCGGTTCAAAAGTTGATTGATAGTTTTCATACCGGATATAACCTGGAATCAATTATGACTTATCAACGCCTGACAGGTGATCATTCTTTTTCATCTGCCCTGGATAAAGGTTTTGACTTCTATATCAATAATTTCTTTCTTGAAAATGGAGCAGCAAAGTATTATCACAATAAGACCTATCCCATCGACATTCATTGTCCGGCTCAGCTTTTTGTAACGCTCAGTAAACTGGAGAAGTATGAACCATACAAAGACCTTGCAGACAAAGTGATGAAATGGGCCATTCAAAATATGCAGGACAAAAAGGGTTATTTCTACTATCAGATTAGAAGTGGTTTGAGCTCAAAAATCTCTTATATGCGTTGGAGCAATGCCTTTATGTTTTATGCAATGTCGTATTATCTTTTAAACAGATTCAATTTAAATGAATAGAACTACTATTAACGGTATTAATACCTATAGTTTCACATCCAGAGAAGAGTTAATTGAATATGCATTCTCTGAGAAAAAGAGCCTTATTGCTATCAATGCTGAAAAGTTATTGCATGCTACCGAACAAATAAAAAATTTAATCAATAAGAACATTGGGTACTGTGATGGTATTGGTGCCGTGTGGGCCTTGAAAAAGAAAGGATTTAAACATACCATCAAGATACCCGGTTGTGAACTATGGCCTGATATCATCAGGCATTCATACCATGAAAAGTCGTTCTACCTGGTCGGCAGTAAACAGGATGTCATTGAACAAACAGTAAATAAGCTTCAATCTTCATTTCCTGGTATAAGAATTTTAAACTATCGCGACGGCTATATAAAAACTGAAGCAGATAAAGAAGCATTATTGAATGATATAAAGACCAGGAAACCCGATGTGGTTTTCGTTGCCCTCGGATCTCCCAGGCAGGAATTACTGATAGAAGAAATGCTCCGTATTCATCCTGCAGTTTACCAGGGTTTGGGTGGTAGTTTTGATGTATATGTGGGCGCTGTTCAACGTGCTCCCGAATGGTGGGTAAAGCACAACCTTGAATGGGCATACCGCCTGGTTAAACAACCTTCAAGAATTAAACGGCAGATTCCTCTCGTAAGATTTGCGTGGTTATTGATAATCAATAAAATCTGAAGCTATAATCCTTTCGCTTTTGCCATAACAATAATTCCTTTACCAATAATATACAAATCGAGTAATAAAAGCCTTACGGGAGAATAATGAAGATAACGATGCACATATTCATATTCATATTCAGGTTTTCCAAATTCAGGGGTTCCTTTCCTTACATGGCCATAGCCCAACAAACCTCCCCGGACTAATGAACGTGGTATATTCCCCTGTGCCAGGTCGCGTTCATAGTGGTGGACAGCGATTGGACGCGGACCTACAATAGACATATCCCCTTTAAGAACATTAAAAAATTGTGGAATTTCATCCAAATAGAATTTTTTCACAAATTTTCCAAGGTAAGTCCTCGCGGCAGGATCCCATTCATTCATAAAAGCATGCCAGTCGCCTTTTGCCTGCAATTCTTTATTGATGAATTTTTCTTTGATTAACCGGATTTTATATTTTTTAAAAACTTTGCCCCGGCTAACTGCATTATAATAAAAAAACAAGGGGCCACGGTTTTCTCGTATGAAAATCCCTTCAATCCAATTAAATAGCGATAGTAAGATAATAATGGGTAAACAACAGGTTAAAATAATAAACGACAACAGTTTATCGAAAATTAGCTTAGGGATTGGGACCTTTATTGGTTTTTTCAGCTCAAAAAGTTCCTTGTACTTTGTTTTGAGCTCTTCTGTGGGCGGTTTGTAGGGAAATGCTTCTTTAGGTTCCGTAGAAATTGATGCCATATATTTTTCAATAAAGATATTTAAGGTGATAGGAAATCGCTTTTTGCGATTTGGACTGAAACGGCACTCCCAGGCACTACACACTGACTTCTATAGCACTATTGAAAGCTGCAGGTCAAGGAATTTTCAATATATCGTGAAAAAGAGGAAAAAATAAATGTTTCGGCCCTTGGAGGAGTTGATTCACGCATATTTTGCGCGCACATGGCCAATAGCTGCCTGTGAAAATCAG
>JADFUQ010000587.1 GCA_015222065.1 Bacteroidota bacterium | reverse complement strand
GAAAATTTTTATGGTCTTCATTTTACCCTCCTTTGCTATTCACTAAACACCTTTATACAATGATTTCCCATATCTACAACATAGATATTTCCAGAGCTGTCTATGAAAATATCTGTAGGATAATTGAACTGGTCTTCTTTTTCACCGATACTTCCAAAGGTACGTATGAAATTTCCATTTTCATCATATTCAACTATTCTATGATAGAACTCGTCGCTCCCTCCTCCCTGCGTAACAAATATGTGACCATTTATGTTACCATTCTGTCCAATCGCAATTCCCCCAAGATACTGAATAGTTGAATCATCATCAGAATAAATCGCCATGACTTCTGTTGGAGATGTGCCTGTAATATCGGTAAATCTCCGTATACAACTACGAACTGTATCATCCTTAACACCAAAACAAGCAAGGAAAAGGTCACCGTTAAAAAGCTTCATTCCCTTTCCTTCAAAATTAATTCCTCCTGTTGCCGTTGAAGTTGACCAATTCTTTATCCAACCATCTGGTACCCATGTTGTGTCGTATGCAATAATACTAATCCGCGTCGAAACATAAAACCACTTACTGCTCGGATCAACAACAAAAGAATACGGTGCACTTATCCTGAAATTTAAATCTGTCCTATCATTCAACCTGAATAAAAAACCGTATAACGTGTCGGATGTAATATTATTAATATCATAGACCGATATTCTTGTGCTATCAAGCATAACATCTGCTACATATAAAAGATTTTGTTCCTCATCCACTGTAATTGCTGTCGGTGACTCAAACAGAACCTTGTTAATAATCTCGGTTGTGTCAAATATTGTATCATTGATTGTATCGATAGTGATAGTTGTGCAGAGTCCCGAAAAATTCCACGAGTACCAATTCGTACCATTGTTAAAATGGACAGCAGAAAGTCCCGGGTCTGAAACGAATAAATTTCCATCATCGTCAATATACATAGAAAATGGAGAGCTGAACTCTGATTCACCAATAATAGAATCCAGACTGTAAATGCTTACAGAAACAGTTAAGGATGTGTCTACAAATTCTGGATCATCCCCGATACTGTCCGTGCAGGTTACTGATATTGTATAGTTACCTTCAGTTGCAGGTGCTTTCCACCAACAGGGATTAGTAATATTTGAGGGAGTATTTAATGAAACATCGGCAAAGAATTGTCCCTCAGGACATGACCATTCGAAATACATTTTGTCTTCATCGGGATCGGTTACAGCAAGATTCAGATAAACGGTTCCTTCTTTCGAAACAATGTACGGGGAAGCCTCAATAGCATTTATAACTGGCGGTTCTGTGGGTGGAATAACAGATTTCCTTGTACAACTGAAAACTAAAAGAATCAAGAAGAGTGGAATAAGACAAAAAATTATCCTTCTGTGCATAATACCTCCTTTTATCCTAATACCTCCTAAACTCTCATCTATTTAAATATACAATAAATAAAACTTGATGTCAAGCAAAAAGTTAATGGCTTGTCCAGACATTGTAAATAATACCACCCAGGAGACTCAGGACTCCTGCAACAAGAATTGAAATGGATTCATATGTCCCAATTTTTAAGGAATTTACAATGAGTATAAATAGATCCCCGGGGTCAGCAGCTCTTAGTGCGGGGAAGAAAAAACCCACTTTTACAAAATGTAGAAAAGTACCGATTATAAGCACTATACCACCCATAAATGGGAATACCCAGATGCCTGTCTTTCTGATAATTTTTAGTAATCTTTTTATTATTAATCCATTCACAATGAAAGAGAATGCAAAAAGAAGTATACCAACAGCGAAAAGTATTTCAGCAAAAATATTTGGTCTCATTAATCACCCCTTCTTTGGTTTTACGACACCATAGAACTTTAAGGCTGCAGCAAGAGAAAGTATACCCGATAAGAAAAATATACCATAAGCAATCCAGCTCTGGAAGATAGTCATTTTCAAAAAACCTTTCACCACCGCAGCGTAAGTCTTAATAATTGCAAAAATCAGTAT
>JADFUQ010000108.1 GCA_015222065.1 Bacteroidota bacterium | reverse complement strand
TGCCTCAACATCAACCATTTTAGCTATGTTGGTACCACACCAGCAGACATATACGCCTATTCTTTTTTCTTCCATTGTTTGCTACTTTAAGATTTTATATTTTTAAACGTTAAGTCCTGTCTTTTTTAAGTTTGCGAAGTATATAGCAAACGAGCGATAAAGAAAATGTGTCCACTTTCCAAATGGAACAATTAATATACCCCATTGAGCAATAATAATTAAATGCACAATGTATAACCACAAATTATTACTGATAAGATCTGTGTCAATGAGAATTCGAACAATAAATGCGGTAAATCCCATCAGGAAAAGCCAGATAACAAATAACCAATCACTAGGGTGAGAAAATTTACTTAGTTCTTTATTCTTTCTGATACGTGAGAGTATAAAATCAAACGTAAAAACAAATATCACCCCACCTGTAATGTATCCTAACCATATAACAAAAGTATTTTCAGTTGAAAACCAATTGAGAAAAACTGTAGTAAACAGCAATAATAAATAACCAAATACTATTAATAAATGTTCAAGCCAGCGAAATGTGTTGTTTTCACATTTTAAGGAATTTATTTGGGTAAACATATGTAAAATTAATTCCCAAATTTCCTTGATGTATGAGATAAGAGGTGCCTTTATTTTTTCTTTTAATATTGTAAACCAAAACATACGGATGATATTTGGAGTTAATATTAAACTAGCAACAGCTAAAATTAAATATTTTTCAAAATGATGACCAAAATCCATTATTGCTTCAGTATTGAAATGTTTAGTAAAACCAATACCAATCATCAAAACAGCTACCAAAACAAAACCAATTATTAATGCCGGCACAGAAGAATAAAAAAGACCCGAAAGACCTGTCCAGTCATAAACCGAGGTCAGGTATCTACGGGCAGACATCATCATCTCTCCCGGATTTGCATCTCTCGGGCAGGTTTCCGAACATTCGCCACAATAATAGCACAACCATGGATCGACATTACTGATAAATTTATCTTTCAGACCCATTTGTAACTGGCGGATTACTTTCCGCGGGAACAGATTTCCATCTTCAGTAAGCGAGCAAACAGCTGTGCAATTCCCGCAATGGAAACACTCGTTCCATTCACTTTTATTACCAAATTTTGCAAGTTTTTTATTCAGGTCCGGATTAACAACGGTACTCATAATTATTCCTCCGTACTTATAAGTTCATTAACTTTTGTTTCTATATCATTGTAAGAAAGATCGCTCAGACCTTTTTTTACTTTGTTATTTATGACGCTCTGGATTACACGTGCTGCAGCAGCAGAACCCTGGGCAACTGAATCAGGGATATCTTTTGGTCCCTGGCACACACCGGCAACAAATATCCCTCCCCTTACAGTGTTAACAGGTTGGTTTGTTGAATCTAATTCGGTGAACCATCCTACATTATCAGTTAAAATATTGAGAGACTTTGCAAGTTTTTGTGAATCTTCACCGGGTTCCAGTCCAACTGCAAGCACAACCATATCAACCTCTTTTTCGATCAGTCTCATGCCTTCAATATCTTCAGATCGCAGTATCAGATTACCGTTTTTCTCCTCCACCTTAGCGGTACGTCCTCTGATAATATCTATTCCTTCTTTCTTAATCCTTTCATAGAATTCCTCGTATCCCTTTCCAAATGCCCGCATATCGATGTAATACTCACTAACTTCAGCATCAGGTAATTTCTCTTTAACAAGATGTGCCATTTTCAGAGAATACATACAACATACACGTGAGCAATGAGTATTATAATTTTCATCCCGGCTGCCGACACAATGAATAAGGGCAATTCTTTCCGGACTATCGCTATTAGCTTCGAATATTCCATTTCCCTTTTTATCCTTGCTCCTGAATACAATACTTCCACCCGTAGGACCCGCAGCGTTAAGCAAGCGTTCAAACTCAAGAGAAGTAAGCACATTTGGATACTTTCCATAACCAAGTCTCTCAACTTTTTCAGCATCAAAGGTCTTGAATCCGGTTGCAACAACAATATTACCCACTTTAATCTCAATGGTTTCATCCTTATCATCCAGATAAATACATTCTACCGGGCATACTTTTGCACAAACACCACATTTACCTTTCTGTACATATGTGCAATTGTCTCCATCAAGAATATACTTATTCGGCACAGCCTGTGGAAAAGGAATATATATTGCTTTCCGCATAGCAGTTCCTGCATCAAATTCACTTGGAACTTTAACAGGACATTTCTCTGTACAATCGCCACAGCCGATACAGGTAGCCAGATCAACTCGTCTGGTTTTTTTCAACACCTTAACTGTATAATCGCCCGCTTCACCGGACAGATCAAGAACCTCGCTGTAGGTAAGCAACTCGATGTTTGGATGTTGCCCCACTTCTACCATTTTTGGTGTCAGAATACAAGCCGCACAATCAAGTGTGGGGAATGTTTTATCAAACATTGCCATATGACCACCGATAGTTCCTGTCTTCTCAACTAACGTTACATTTATGCCCGCATTTGCAATTTCAAGCGAAGTCTGGATACCTGCAATACCACCCCCAATAACCATGGTTGTTTTATTCACCGGATTCCCGGGAGGGTCTGAAGCAAGCTCAAAGCTCACATCCTTAACAGCGCAAAGAATTTTTGCTTTGAAGACAGATAACAGATCTCCATCGCTCAACATTGTACCATTTGCCGATACCAGGGTAAGATCTTCCGGATTTTTTCCTGCATCAGCCATAGAAGCAGATACAAAGGATTTTAATCCACCCGGACTTTCCCCGGCAATAATTATTTTTTCCACCCCGCTCTCTTTAATCATAACCGAAAGACCATTTTTGTCTTTCAGGGGAAGGTCTGTGGCAAACCAGACCTCTTTTACTTCAGGAAACTCACCGGCAAACTGTTCAAGTTTTTCAAGACCGGAATTCATTCTTTCCTGAAAAATAATTGCCCTGGAATTTTGTTTTACCATTATATAAATTCAGTTAAGTAAAATTAACAGTATTATGATATATTAATCACAATAAAAGTATATTATATTATACTTATTAGCAACACTTAGCACACAAATATGATGTATAACATATTGCTATCATATACTATTCTATTGATTTTCTTATTTTTATGCCTTATTTTTATTCTTTAAAAATAGAG
>JADFUQ010000107.1 GCA_015222065.1 Bacteroidota bacterium | reverse complement strand
ATAATGAGATTAGCCATTTTAGGCATTCCAAACTTAAGATACTGAATAGTTACTAAAACTTAGATTACATGATTTTCCCTATTTATGTATATGGACATCCGGTATTAAGAAAAGTAGCCGGTAATATTGAAAAGGATTACAAAGATCTGCAACAGTTTATAGCCGATATGTTTGAGACAATGTATGATTCTGACGGTATTG
Organism: Bacteroidota bacterium; assembly: GCA_015222065.1. Lineage (GTDB taxonomy): Bacteria > Bacteroidota > Bacteroidia > Bacteroidales > VadinHA17 > JADFUQ01. The sequence continues at coordinate 11,978 of JADFUQ010000107.1, read as the reverse complement.
GTCTGGCAGCTCCACAAGCGGGCAAATCTGTTCAGTTATTTGTTGTCGATACTACCTCGCTTGAGGATGAAGATCCTTCACTTAAGGATTTCAAGAGGGTATTTATTAATCCATTGATTCTTGAAAGGACCGGTGAAATCACTCCTTTCAATGAAGGATGCCTTAGTATCCCCGGAATCAGGGAAGATGTATCACGAGAATCAAAGATAAGGATATCATACTATGACAAGGATTTTATTTTTTATGATGAATGGTATGACGGAATACTTTCAAGAATTATACAGCACGAATATAATCATCTGAATGGTATTTTATTTACCGATCATCTAGCTCCTCTAAAAAAACGCCTTTTGAGAAACAAACTGAATGGAATTTCAAAAGGTAAATTCGATGTTGATTATAAAACAGTTCTTCCGGGGAAGAAGAAGGGAAGAAGAGAGTAAGAAGTAAAGTAGGTAGTAAGTAAAAAGAGCAGAGTGCTGAGAGCTGAGAGCTGAGTGCGGAGGACCAGTAACCAGTAAACCAGTAACCAGCAACCAGTAACCAGTAACCAGTAACCAGTAACCAGTAACCAGTCTGAATGCTAAACCGGTTTTTTAGTGAAGTTCCTTTCATAAGGCTTATATTGCCGTTTTGTTTAGGGATATTATCAGGGTTTGCTACTCAGTTAGAAAGAAATTTTCTGATTGTTGTGTTAGTATTTCTTTTTTTGATTATTGGTGCCGACCTGATCCTAAAAATTTCATCAAAATTTTCATGGGAATGGGTATATGGAATTATTCTCCAGTTAATCCTGTTTGTATCCGGATTAATAGTTGTTGACTTACAAAGATCAGCTCCTGATTACAGAGATCACCTAAATGGTCATAATCTGATAATTGCCGATTTAGTGGAGTTTCCTGAGGAAAAGCCAAACAGTTACAAGGTAATTGCCAGGGTAAGAGCAGTAAATAACCAGGGAAACTGGAAACAAACAGGAGGGAGATGTCTGATCTATTTTCGGAAAGATGATAATTCAGCAAAACTTATTCCTGGTGACAGGGTGGTTTTTATTTCCGGCTTCAATGAGATACCTTTTAACGGGAATCCTTTTGAGTTCAACTATAAAAAGTATATGCACCGGCACGGGGTATTTAAACAAATATTTCTTGAAACGGAAAGATGGGAAAAGATAGGAGAGAATAAGGGAAACCCGTTGCTCCTTGCAGCAGTGAAGATGCAGGATCATTTGTTTCAGAAATACGTGGAATATGGAATGAAGGATGATGTGCTGGAGGTTGCAGGTGCCCTTACTTTGGGGCTTAGAGAAAAACTGGGGGACGAAATTAAGCAGTCATACAGGGTTGCCGGTGCAGTGCATATTCTTGCAATAAGCGGATTACATGTTGGTATCTTATATGTAGTATTATTTTATTCTTTATCATTTCTTAAAAGGAGACGTTGGGGAAAAATTGTTTTGGTACTGGTTATTATGGCTGCTTTATGGTTTTTTGCTTTATTAACAGGGTTATCCCCATCAGTTCTACGTGCAAGTACAATGTTTTCGTTTGTTCTTATAGGCCAGACTCTTAGGCGTTATTCCAATGTATATAACTCTCTGGCAATCTCCGCCTTTATACTCCTGTTCATTAATCCTTCACTGATTTTCAATGTAGGGTTCCAGTTGTCTTATTGTGCTGTTTTAGGGATTGTTATCCTTCAACCACGTCTGCATAATCTTATGCATAGCAGATTATGGTTAGTTAATAAAATATCAGGTTTAATTGCAGTGTCCATTGCTGCTCAACTGGCTACATTTCCTCTTAGTTTGTATTATTTTAATCAATTCCCTGTTTATTTCTGGCTTACCAATATTATAGTAATTCCATTAACAACACTGATACTTTATATTGGATTCCTGTTTTTTATATTTTCATTCCAGCCGCTAATTGCCGGATTTATTGGAAAAGCACAGACATTATTAATAGATGGAATGAATGTTAGTGTTGAGACAATAAGAGAATTTCCATTATCAATAATTGATGGGATCAATATTTCTGCGCCAGAAAGTATAACTCTTTATTGTATTGTAATTTTTACAAGCCTGTTTTTAATTCGAAAAAAAGGTGCATTTTTCCTTCCGGTACTAGGTTCTGTTTTATTTTTTTTATCAATAAATCTGTATCAGTTGTACGGGGAGCTAAGGCAAAAAAGTGTCGTATTATACAATATCAAAGGTGTTACAGCAATGAATTTTATTAATGGCAGAACAAGTTACATGATTCATGATGCCGGTGAAAAAAACATGGATGATCGACTTAATTATTATACTGAAAATCATATGATTGCATCCGGCATTAAAGAAACGGTTATGTTTTCATTGGCATCTGTTTCAGAAGGCAGAACAACATTTCTTGATAACTCTCTTTTCCTTTATAAAGGATTTGTAAATTTCCATAATTTACATTTTTTTATTTATTATGATAGTTTTCAAGGTGCATTCAACGATGGTAAAAAGGTAAATGTTGATTATCTTATTTATTCAAATCCTGATGGCATGAATATTTGTAATATAAAGAAAGGAATAGTCTTTAATAAGCTGATAATAAGCTCTTTGATACCGGAATGGAAAGCTCGTGTGCTTCAGGAAGAATGTGACAGAAACAACATTTTCTGTCATCGTGTAAGAAATGATGGCCCCTGTATTTTCGACTTTGAAAAGTAGAATTTATTCTGAATTATGAAAAATTCCGATAAAAATGTTGGTTATTTATTCTGATTATCCCTTAATTTGCCAAATTGTTAAAGAATCATAAATTTAAAATCAATGAGGATTATTATTGGAGGTGCCGGGGAAGTTGGAACACACCTGGCAAGGATTCTAAGTAATGAGAACCATGATATTGTAGTTATTGATCCTGATGAGGATAAACTGCGTTTAATTGATTCATCATTGGATGTTATGGCTATGGTGGGTTCGGCTACTTCAATTGAGATTCTTGAAGAATCCAGAATAAAAAAGGCTGATTTGTTTATTGCCGTTGCAAATACCGAGCATGCCAATATTACGGCTGCTATTCTTGGGAAAAAACTGGGCGCTAAAATAACAGTTGCCCGTATTGATAATAATGAGTTTTTAAAGTATTCGAACACTAAACTTTTCAAAAGCCTGGGAATTGATTACCTCATCTATCCTGAAAAGATTGCTTCAAGAGAGATAGTTGGTTTACTTCGACAGACAGGTACCACGGAATTCATCAATTTTACCGGTGGAATGCTTTCTTTATTTGTTTTGAAACTTGACAAAAATGCACCTGTTATAAATAAGACATTGCAGGAAGTTACCCGGAATGAAGGTGCCCTTAATTACAGGGCAGTGGCTATTACCCGCGATGGAGAAACAATAATACCGCGTGGTGATATTAAATTTAAACTTCATGATACAGTATATGTTGTATCAAACAAGGCAGGACTTAAAGATGTTTTGAAATATTCAGGCAAGGAACATTATGGTATCAAAAACCTTATGATATTGGGAGGAAGCCGGATTGGTAAACTTACTGCTATAAAACTGGAAAATGAATACCAGATAAAACTAATTGAGATTGATAAGGCAAAAAGTATACAATTAGCAGATCTCCTCGAAAACACCCTGGTAATAAATGGCGACGGACGTGATATTGCCCTGCTTAATTCCGAAGGATTGCAGAATATGGATGCTTTTATTGCAGTTACAGGTAATTCTGAAACAAATATTCTCTCTTGCCAGCTTGCCCGGAAAATGGGTGTGAAGAAAACTATTGCAGAGGTTGAGAATATGGAATATATTGATCTTGCCGAGAACATGGGAATTGATACGATAATAAATAAAAAACTTATCACTGCCAGCCGGATATCACGATTTACCATGAGTGCCCAGGTTTCTATGATCAAGTGTCTTACCGGTACTGATGCTGAAGCTCTTGAGTTTATTGCAAAACCCGGGTCAAAAATAACGAAAGGTCCTCTAAAGGATATTAATTTCCCCAAAGATGCTCTGGTGGGAGGTATTATAAGGGGTAAAACAAGTTTTATTGCTACAGGTAAGACCAGTGTTGAAGCAAATGACCGGGTTGTTGTTTTTGCTCTTCCGTCTGCTATACACAAAATTGAAAGTTTCTTCTAGCATAACTAAATCATGATAAATTTCAGGATTATCTTTAAAGTGCTGGGATTGCTCCTCTTACTGGAAGGGCTTTTTATGCTTTTCGCGATTCCTTTTTCTTTGTATTATCATGATAATGACCAGGTACCTATATTAATATCTTCTGGAATTTCTATTATTGCCGGTGGACTTACATGGATATTTTTCATTAAGACCCCAACAGGTTTTGGTAGGCGTGAAGGGTACATTATTGTTACATTTGCCTGGATCATTTTTTCTTTTTTCGGCAGTCTGCCATTCGTACTTAGCGGAGAGATCCCGAATTTTACAGATGCATTTTTTGAAACTATGTCAGGTTTTACAACTACCGGTGCCTCGATCCTTAATGATATTGAATCGATGTCTCAGGGATTATTACTTTGGCGTAGTATGACACAGTGGATAGGTGGTATGGGAATTATTGTCCTTTCAATTGCTATTCTGCCTATTTTGGGTATTGGGGGTATGCAATTATTTATCGCTGAAGTTCCAGGTCCAATCCCTGATAAACTTCATCCCAGGATTAAAGCTACTGCCACACGTCTTTGGGGTATTTATATAATTTTTACCGGTCTTGAAGCTATATTATTATTGTTCGGTGGTATGAACTTGTTTGATGCCATCTGTCACTCATTTACAACCATGGCAACAGGTGGGTATTCAACTAAACAAGCAAGTATAGCATTTTATGCATCACCCTACATCCAATATGTTATTACATTTTTTATGTTCCTGGCCGGAACCAACTTTACCCTCTCATACTTCGCACTTCACATGAAGTTTGGAAAAGTATGGAAGAATGAAGAATTTCGCTTCTATGTTGGTCTGGTATTGGGTATTACTTTTATTGTATCAGTAGTCCTTTATTTCACTGAAAACCTGTCTGTTGAAGGATCATTCAGGAATGCAATATTCCATGTTGTATCAATTGTAACAACCACCGGGTATGTAACGGCTGATTATACTAAATGGGTCCCATTTTTATGGGTAATTATCTTTATGCTTATGTTCACCGGTGGCTCTGCAGGATCAACAGGTGGAAGTATCAAAATGATACGAATCTTATTGTTGTTTAAAAATAGCTGGCTTGAATTAAAGAGAATGGTTCATCCGAATGCTATTTTGCCAGTCAGATTTAATCATCGTTCGGTTTCTTCACAAATAATCTCAAATGTGCTGGCTTTTATAATTTTTTATCTGTTAATTACTATTTTTGGAGTTATAATTGTCTCGTTTCTGGGCTATGATCTGGATACATCCTTTGGGGCTGTAGCAACTACTCTTGGCAATATCGGTCCCGGGATAGGAGCAGTAGGGCCAGCAGAAAACTATTCTCATTTCTCCGGTTTTGGTAAATGGTTTCTATCATTTCTTATGTTAATGGGCCGGCTTGAACTGCTTACTGTTCTTGTAATATTCTCCCCTTCATTCTGGAAAAAATAAAAACCTTATAAAGGTCATTTTAAAAATTTTAGATATTTAGTTTTTACATAAATAAGGATGAATTTTCGACTTATTTTTAATCTTACAGGCAGAATATTAGTGATATTATCACTATTTATTTTAACCTCGGTATTTTGGGCATTCTATTATAATGAGAATACTACTATTCCAATTATACTTTCATCAGTAGTTGCTTTTATTGTGGGTATTATATTGTATTTGCTTACAAATAATAATCTAATTAAAGAACTAGGTTTAAAAGATGGATATTTTATTGTAAACCTTCAATTGGCTGGTTGTTTCATTATTTGGGACCATTCCCTATATTCTAAGTGGATCAATTCCGAATTTCATAGATGCTTTTTTTGAATCAATTTCAGGTTTTACAACTACCGGTTCTTCGATATTAACTGATATTGAATCTCTTCCAAAAAGTATATTGTTTTGGCGTAGCCTTACACATTGGCTTGGTGGAATGGGAATAATCTTATTAGTAGTTTCTATTTTCCCCATTCTTAAAATTGGAGGATACCGATTATTTAAAACTGAAGAAACTGGTTTTATACACGATAAATTAACGCCAAAAATTGCTGACACAGCTAGGAATTTATGGGGTATTTATATTGCTCTTACATTTATGGAAGTAATATTATTGCAACTTGGCGGGGTGAATTTCTATGAAAGCTTATGCCATACTTTTGGAACAGTAGCAACTGGTGGATTCTCAACTAAAAATGGCAGTATAGGATATTACTCTTCGTATGTGCAATACATTGTTTTAATATTTATGTTATTATCAGGGATAAATTTTTCATTACATTATTTCTTACTTAGAGGTAAATTTAAACGAATTTTTTCAGATGATGAACTTAAAACTTATTTGTTTATAATTGTTTTTACCGGTTTATTTATTTCGATTATCCTGTTTTTTAAACAGGATATCAGCTTTGAAGAAGCTTTTCGAAAATCTTTTTTTCAGGTTATATCAATAATTACAGCTACAGGTTATACAACTTCCGATTACTTAAAGTGGCCTGAATACATTTGGATAATTATTTTTATGTTAATGTTCGTTGGAGCCTGTATTGGTTCAACTGGTGGTGGCATAAAAGTTGTAAGGCATGTTGTAGCTTTTAAAAGCATTTTAAGACTCTTTAAGAAACTTATACACCCAAATAGTATTATTCATGTGAGAATAAATAATAAACCAATGGATAATGATTTGATCAATTCAATTGTTTCATTTATTACATTATACTTATTGATTTTTGTAGTTGGGTCAGTATTTATGACTTTTCTGGGTCTTGACCCCAAAACAGCAGTTGGTTCAGTAATTACCACAATGGGAGGAATTGGACCAGGGATTGGTGCAGTTGGTCCGGCAGGTAATTTTGCCGGTATTCCACAAATAGGTAAGCTATTTCTTTCATTTCTAATGATATTGGGGCGTCTTGAATTAATGACAGTTCTTGTTTTGTTTACGCCTTCATTTTGGAGAAAATAATTTTCGAAGTCAATTCGCTGAATTGCAAAAAGGCTGTATTTCAGCGAGTCTCATGTGATTTTTTAGAAGATTTTTACTGATCTAAATGACCGGTAACTAACAGAGTTAACAACAAATTATTTGATGAATTTAACCTCTGATTATTCCTAATCCTTCCCTGATCACCAATGGTTCTTCTCCAGTGCAATCGATCACTGTTGATGCCTCATTTTTTCCATAGCCGCCATCAATAACAATATCAACCAAATCCCGGTATTTTTCGAATATCAACTCAGGGTCAGTGGTATATTCAATAACATCATCAGGGTCGTGGATTGAGGTTGTAATAATTGGTCTTCCCAAACGGCGGACAATTTCAAGTACAATATTATTATCAGGGATCCTTATTCCAATGGTTTTCTTTTTGGTTTTAAATATTTTAGGCATCTGATTATTAGCATGAAGGATGAAAGTAAAAGGACCGGGAAGATTCTTTTTTATTAATTTGAAAATATCATTGTCAACTTGTTTTGTATATTCAGAAAGGTGGCTTAGGTCATGAAAAATAACAGAGAAGTCGGATTTTGACGGATCTACTCCCTTGATACGTGCTACTTTTTCAACAGCCCGGTGATTCTTCAGATCACATCCCAGTCCATAAACAGTATCGGTAGGATATATTATAAGCCCACCATTATCAAGTGTTTTTACTACTTCTTCTAAAAGTTTATCGCTAGGATTTTCCGGGTAAATTTTAATAAGCATCTTATAACAATTATGTAAAAAAGGCAAAAGTTAAAAGGTCAACGTTATTTAGGCATTATCACTCGTAACTCTCTTAACCCGTAACCCGTAACTCTCTTAACCCGTAACTCTTTTAATAAAAGTGGGTAAGCTACTTATATCGCACCGCTACAACCACTTACCCTTGCTACCTTCCGGTCCTGGGGGAGTTCAGCGGGAGCTGGCCGTATAAGACTTACCCGGTACAAAATTAGTAACTTTTATTTATACTGCAAACAGATACTGATTCTTAATGCCTCTTTATTGGAAATGTGCAAAAAAGTTTATATTTGTCAGGTATAACAAAAAAAACCTTAATCATGGAAAAGAAAGTTTCAGTTTGGCAAGCAACTTTAAATTCAGGTCTGATTCTTGGACTTGCACTCGTTATCTACACTCTTCTCTTGTATTTTCTTGATCAAACTTTTAATAAGACATTAGGCTATGTTTCTATCCTGATCATTATTATCGGTTTGGTCCTGGGCATCAAATCATTCCGCGATGATGCAAGAGGCGGAGTAATGTCGTACGGTCAGGGCGTTGGTGCCGGAACAATAATTGGTTTATATGCCGGGATCATTGGGGCAATATTCACATTTTTGTTATATGAAGTCATTGATCCTGACCTGATGGGTAAATTGCTGACTTTTACTGAAGAAAAAATTGCTGAAAGTGGCAGAGTGTCCGAAGAGATGATTGATCAGGTGATGGAGCAACAGAAGAAGTTTATGGTACCATGGATATTATCGATAGGTTCGATTATCAATTATGTGTTTTTCGGTGTCATTGTCTCCCTGATCGCTTGTATTTTTCTTAAGAAAGAAGGCAACCCTTTTCAACAGGAAGCAACAGAACCTGAAGAAAAAGCTGAATAGTATAGTGTTACTTAATTTATGGATCTTACAGTAGTAGTTCCCCTTTTCAATGAGGAAGAATCACTTCCCGAATTGGTAAGTTGGATTAAGAAAGTATGTGTCAGCCAAAAGCTTTCATTTGAGATAATATTAGTTGATGATGGAAGTACTGACTTGTCATGGACGGTTATTGAAAAGTTGTCATCAGCAAAGGGTTTTATCCGGGGTATCAAATTCAGAAAAAACTATGGTAAGTCGGCTGCTCTCCACAGTGGTTTCCGATCTGCTAATGGAGATGTAATTATTACTATGGATGCTGATTTGCAGGACAGTCCTGATGAAATTCCCGGGTTGTACAGGATGATAATTGAGGAGAACTATGATCTTGTTTCCGGCTGGAAAAAGAAACGGTTCGATCCATTTTCTAAAACTCTGCCAAGCAAATTTTTTAACAGAACAGCCCGCGGTGTAACCGGTATTCCTTTACATGATTTTAATTGTGGACTGAAAGCATATAAAAAGGAAGTAATAAAAAACATTGAAGTTTTTGGTGAGATGCACAGGTACATTCCTATCATTGTCAGGCAGGCAGGGTTTACGAAGATTGGAGAAAAAGTAGTGCAGCATCAGAAAAGGAAATATGGCGTCACAAAATTTGGAATGAGCCGGTTTATAAAAGGATTTCTTGATCTAATGACAATCAGTTTCTTTTCAAGGTTCGGTAAGCGCCCCATGCACCTTTTTGGTACTATGGGAACCCTGATGTTCCTGATCGGATTTTTAGCAGCCGGATGGCTTGGCGGGGTAAGGATATATCAAACTGTAAATAATATTGCAGCCGGCAGGGTTACGGAAAGTCCATATTTCTATCTTGCTCTTACAGCAATGATAATTGGAACACAACTATTTCTTGCAGGATTCCTGGGTGATCTTATTTCACGGTCATCTCCTCAACGCAATCAATATCAAATAGAAAAAGAGATTAACTAGAGTCAGTCTATAAAGTCCGAAAGTTTAAATAAATAGAAAAAATCACAAATGACAAGCACCAAAATACAAATAAATCTCAATGACCCAAATCACAATATTCAAAAAAAAGGAAAAAAGAAAAGTATAAAGACAATATATCGGTTAATTCTGTTTTGAATTTTTGTTATTTATTATTTGGAATTTATTTGTCATTTGTTATTTGATAATTGGGATTTACTATTTGGTGCTTTATTGGCGAAAATGCGCGATTTTATGGACAGACACTAACTAAAATATTCGTGGGCCTTCTTATAGTCTTCCGGTATCCCTATATCAATAAAAGGAGCTTCCGAAATATATCCGTGGAAGTTGAGACTATTACACATAACCTGAAGAAGGTCTGTCTCAAATGAAAACTTTTTACCGGGAGAATATTTTTGAAAAACCGATCGGTTAACAACATACACACCGCCATTTATCAACCCTTTTTCTGTAAATTTTTTTGGCATGAATTCTATAATTTTTGTTCCGTTTACCTTCACAGAACCATACCTGCTGAATTTCTCCATTGGCAATAGTGACAAAGTAATATTAGCTTTTTCTTTTATATGTAAATGGTAAAGCTTATCAAGATCAGTCTCATAGTAAGTATCGCCATTCAGGAGAAAAAAGTGATCATTATTTATATGATCCACGGCATTTCTTATTCCTCCTCCTGTTCCGAGAGGCTTATCTTCAATGGCATATAATAGCTCTATTCCTTTATAATTATCACCGAAATGATCGAATATATATTGATATTTATACCCGACTGAAAGTACAGTCTTTTTAATTTTGAATTTAACCAGGTAGGAGAGCAGGTATTCCAGAAAAGGTTTATCATGAATTGGAGCCATGGGCTTGGGAATGTCACTGATAACACTCTTTAACCTGGTTCCCAGACCACCTGCAAGTATAATTGCTTCTTCAGTCATTAGTGTTTTATTAAAGCTTATACCCCCCACGTTTTCAGACCTGTTTTAGTAAATTCATATTCCTGTACCTGTCCGCCGTTTTTATTTAGCACTTCAATTACCTTGTGGCGTGTATTGCCGGGGCAATAGAAAAACATGTATCCCCCTCCGCCGGCACCTGATATTTTTCCTCCTGTTGCACCTGCTTTCAATGTTCTTTCATAAATTGATTCGAGAGCCGGATTGGTAATATTTTCTGCCATTTCACGTTTATAACGCCAGCTGCTATGCAGTATCTCGCCAATTTTATCAAGCTCATTTTTCAGCAGCGCTTCTTTCATTAGTACAGCAAGTTTTTTTATATTGTGCATCGCTTCAACAGAGCTTTTCTTCTGCTCTTTTACATTCTTTACCTGCTCATTGATAATGGTGGATGAGAACCGGCTGGATTCGGTATTAAAAAGCACCATTTTATAGGCTAACTCGTCTGTTACCTGTTCTTTAATTCTTAATGGATTAACGATTACTTTTTCATCCTTATAAAACTCCATAAAGTTAACACCCCCGAAAGTAGCGGCGTACTGATCCTGTTTACCACCGGCCATTTCAAGATCTATTCTCTCTATCTGATAGGCAAGGTTGGCAAGGTCATATTCTCCCAGAGGCAATTTAAGCCATTCACTAAAAGCTCCAAGTATAGCAATTACCAGGGTAGATGAGCTGCCTAAACCGGATCCGGGAGGCGCATCAACATGGGTGATCAACTCGAATGACAGGGAACTATGTGTAAAATCCTTAACAATACGATTATATATGCCCTTTACCAGGTCAAGTGTCCCATCAAGTTTTAATGTTTTTGTGCTGTTGAGTGAAACAAGTTTTTTCCGGTCAACAGAGTTCAGAATAATTTTCCCATCTGTATGTGGAATAAGTGTTGCATATGCGAATTTATTGATAGTGGCGTTTAGTATTGCACCACCAAATAAATCGGAGTAAGGAGATACATCTGAACCTCCTCCGGCAAGTCCAAGTCGTAATGGGGCTTTACTTCTTATTATCATTATGCTGAATATTTATTAATTTATAAATTGTTTCAATTGCTTCAACCATTTGTGACCAGGAGTATTTTTTCTTTTCATTTTTTATATTTTCTATAAAATCTTTTGAGCGGTTTTCGTTAAAAAATGCATGAATTGCCTTTGCAATGGCTGCCGGGTCCTGCTGAACCACATAACCGGTTTTTCCGTCAGGAACAATCTCGGCTAATCCGCCCACATCAGTTACAATCATTGGTTTGTTGAAATGATAAGCTATCTGTGTAACCCCACTTT
>JADFUQ010000586.1 GCA_015222065.1 Bacteroidota bacterium | reverse complement strand
TACTTTGTAAACACTATTTTCCATAATTTGTCAGATTTTGAAGTTAGTACAAAAAACATGTATAAATATATGAAATTCAGAGATACAAGTCAATGGAAATAATAAAAAGTGTTACGAGTTTCGTGTTACGGGTTGTCTGCCTAAGTTTTGTATACTATCTCTTTTCGTTCAAACTTCGAACTTCATCCTTCATCTTTCCTCATGTCTTCATCCCCCCGCAAACACTTATCACCTGTCCGCTAACATATGATGAGAGATCGGATGCAAGGAATAATGTAACATTAGCAACATCATCCGGAGTTCCACCCCTTTTCAAAGGGATCTGGTTGATCCATTCTTTCCTGACATCTTCCGGCAGTTTTTCAGTCATCTCTGTCATGATAAATCCCGGGGCAATTGCGTTACAACGGATATTCCTTGATCCCACCTCCCGGGCAACTGATTTAGTAAATCCGATTATCCCGGCTTTTGAAGCTGAGTAGTTTGACTGTCCGGCATTGCCGCTTACACCTACAACTGAACTCATATTTATTATACTTCCCGAACGCTGCTTAAGCATATACATCTGAACGCATTTAGTAAAGTTAAATACCGATTTCAGGTTGACAGTGATAACTGCATCCCATTGATCTTCAGTCATCCTCATTAACAAAGTGTCTTTTGTTATTCCTGCATTATTAACGAGGATATCGATTTTGCCAAACTCAGCAATTATCTGTTCAACTACCTCACGGGTCTGATCCAGTTTACTTGCATCTGATGCATAGGCTTTTGCCTTAACCCCTTTGTTAGTAACCTCTTTTTCAACAGCTTTCGCTGCATCATCATAAGCCAGGTCGGTAAAAGCAATATCAGCCCCTTCTCCGGCAAGTCTGAGGGCAATGGATCTTCCGATTCCTCTTGCAGCTCCTGTTATTAATGCAGTTTTTCCTTCAAGTAGTTTCATTTTCTTAAACTTTTTATGTTTGATTTGTAATTAATTGTTAAATAATTAGCCTTTCAATTCACTCCCATAGCTTTTTCGCAATTTCCTCCATTATACCGGCAGCTTTTCCTTTAAGGTAAATATCTGTTATACTATGAGTAAACTGAGACTCTTCCGGGTTGATCTCGATAATAACTGCTCCATTCTTTTTTGCAACCTGAGGGACAAAACAGGCAGGCATAACTTCACCGGTTGACCCGATTACAAGAAAAACCTCTGCATTAACAGCTTCTACCATTGATCCTTCGCGTGCTTTTTCGGGTATAGGTTCTCCGAAAAAAACAAAATCAGGTTTCAGTATTACATTATCACGACTACACCTGGGAGGAAGATTATTCAGATCAACTTCTGATGGTTTGTAGTACTTTCCACATTTAGTGCATACAAGCTTTTGCGCATTTCCATGGTATTCATAAACAACCTTACTACCGGCTTCCTGGTGCAAATTATCAATATTCTGGGTAATAACAGCAAATAAAAGCTTCTCCTTTTCCATTTGCGCCAGCACTTCGTGAGCTTTATTTGGCTTAGCCCCCTCAAAAAACTCATAAAATATTTCCCTTATCACCTTCCATGACTCCAGAGGATAAGAATGAAAATAATCAATATCCAGAACCATGGGATCATACTTGTTCCATAGCCCGTTTTCTCCCCTGAATGGCGGGACCCCGCTTTCGACAGATATTCCGGCACCTGTAAAAGCTGAAGTATAAGAAGATTGTTTAAGCAACGAAACAGCTTTATTCAGATCAGTGATCATAATTTAATGTATAACTTCTAAAACCTCTTGCCTCTCTTAACCCCAGCCTTAGCCTCAGCCTCAGCCTTCCATTTCATTTTTTCTTCAAAACTTCAAACATCATTTTTCCAATATCTGCGGGCGATTCAACAACATGGATACCACATTCCTTCATTATTCTCATTTTAGCTTCAGCAGTATCGCTCTTACCACCGATGATCGCTCCGGCATGACCCATCCTCCGCCCCTTTGGGGCAGTCCTTCCTGCAATAAAACCAACAACCGGCTTGGTACCATTTTCTTTTATCCACCAGGCAGCTTCGGCTTCCATATTACCACCTATCTCTCCTATCATGATAATTCCTTCAGTTTCCGGGTCTTCCATAAACAATTGAATCGCTTCTTTTGTTGTTGTCCCGATTACCGGATCGCCACCGATACCTATACAGGTTGATTGTCCCAGTCCTGATTTTGTGATCTGGTCAACTGCCTCATAAGTTAATGTACCGGAGCGTGAAACAATACCAATTCCTCCTTTCTTGTGAATAAAACCGGGCATTATCCCAACCTTTGTCTCTCCGGGAGTTATTACCCCCGGGCAGTTAGGACCAACAAGTCTTGATTGCTTATCCTTTAAATATTCCCTTACCTTTACCATATCTGAAGCAGGGATCCCTTCGGTGACAGTTACAATAACCTTAACTCCTGCATCTGATGCTTCCATAATAGCATCAGCGGCGAATGCAGGAGGGACAAAAATAACAGAAACATCAGCACCTGTTTTTTCAACTGCTTCATGAACAGTATTAAACACCGGACGGTTAAGATGAGTCTGTCCCCCCTTACCTGGAGTTACACCTCCTACAACGTTTGTACCATACTCAATCATCTGGGTTGCATGGAATGTTCCTTCACTACCGGTAAATCCCTGGACTATTACTCTCGAATTTTTATTTACTAATACACTCATAGTTTTTATTTTGTTTTTGAATTTCTCAAAAGTATATCATTTAGCTAATTATTCAAAAGGAAAAGAGGGAGAAGATTGGAATAATGGAAAAATGGAATGTTGGAAAGAGTACCTAGCACTCAGTACTCAGCATCCAGCATCCAGCACCTTGAACCTCTTAACCAATTAACCAATGAAAAATTAGAAATTACTAATTAACCAATTAACCTCTTAACCAATTAACCTCTTAACCAATT
>JADFUQ010000585.1 GCA_015222065.1 Bacteroidota bacterium | reverse complement strand
GACAATAATCTGAAAATCGGGGATCTGAAAAGCCGGATTGAAGACTTCTGGAAAATATCGGGTGAAAAGATCATCAATATCGAAAAAGAATACGACGAATCAAAAGGCACTCCTGTTTTTACTGTAAATAGCAAATATTCAAACAGAGGCTGGACAGAATGGACACAGGGATTTCAATTCGGTTCGGCAATTTTGCAATTTGAAGCTACCGGTGAAAAGCATTTTCTTACGCTTGGCCGCAACCATACTTTAAAGGATATGGCCCGGCACCTTAGTCATACCGGCGTTCACGACCACGGCTTTAATAACATAAGTACTTATGGTAATCTCCTTCGTCTTTTAAAGGAGGGAAAAATTCCTTTTAATGAATGGGAAAAACATTTCTATGAGCTTGCATTAAAAATATCCGGTGCAGTGCAAGCCGGCAGATGGACGGAAATAAAAGATGGTGGTTTTATATATTCCTTTAATGGTCCGCACTCCTTATTTGTAGATACGATCAGGTCTTGCCGTGTCCTGATGCTGAGCCATATGTTGGGTCATCAATTGTACACCGAGAATGACCAGGTAATTAACTTACTGGATCGTGCTTTGAAGCATATCAGGGCTACAGCAGATTATGCTGTTTATTATGGTGAGGGGAGAGATTATTATGACGTATGGGGCAGGACAGCCCATGTAAGTATATTCAATACAAATAATGGCAATTACCGCTGTCCCAACTCCCAACAGGGATATAGCGGCTTTTCGACATGGACCCGCGGATTGGCATGGGCTATGCTGGGTTTTGCCGAGGAACTTGAATTTATTGAATGTCAAAGTAAGGAAGAATTGGCTGTATTTGGAGAAAAAGAAAAAATTGAAGCTTTTATGCTTAAGGCGGCTAAGGCTACCTGCGATTTTTATATTACCAATTCGCCAGCCGATGGCATTACTTACTGGGATACAGGGGCTTCCATGCTTTATAAAATGGGAGATTATCTTAACAAACCGGCTGATCCGTTTAACAATTATGAACCGGTTGACAGTTCAGCCTCTGTTATTGGGGCTCAGGGTCTCCTTCGCCTGGGACATTATCTTCAGTTAAAAGGGCAGAAAAATGAGGCAAAAAAATACTGGCAGGCTGGTCTTACAGTTTTGAAAACACTTTTAAACGAACCTTATCTAAGCAAGGATCCGGAGCATCACGGACTGATACTTCATTCAATTTATCATCGGCCGAATGGTTGGGACTATATCCCGAAAGGTAGTAAAATTCCGTATGGTGAATCAAGCATGTGGGGAGATTATCACGCCAGGGAACTCCTATTATATGTTCAGAAGATTCTGGATAAGCAAAATTATTATACTTTTTTTAACTGTGTGCTGTGAAAACAGGAAGACTAACTGATTTTTCAAAACTCTGTATCCATACTATAACCACAAAACCCTGGAAAATTGAGGAAGCGGCTGAGAATTTTTCAAAAGCAGGTGTGAAGGGCATATCCGTATGGAGAGAAACCCTGGTTGGAAGGGATATTATGAAGACCGGAGAATTGTTGAGAAGCAACGGTCTGGAGATAGTTTCATTAGTACGTGGTGGATTCTTTCCTTCGATATCTTCCGGAAAGAGAAAAAAAGTAATTGAGGATAACAGAAATGCTATTGAAGAAGCAGCATCCTTAGGCTGTCCCATGTTAGTGCTTGTCTGTGGAGCTGACCCGGCACAATCGCTTGAAATTTCCAGATCGCAGATAAAAGAGGGGATCAGGATACTTTTACCTTATGCGGAGGAATACAACATAAAACTTGCAATAGAGCCTTTACATCCGATGTATGCCGATACAAGATCAGCCATCAGTACACTGTCTCAGGCCAATGATCTCGCTGAATACTTTAATTCTCCTTTAGTCGGTGTAGCGGTAGATGTCTATCATTTGTGGTGGGATCCGGATCTTGAATATCAGATAAAAAGGTGCGGGGCTAATGGTCACCTTTTTGCCTTTCATATTTGTGACTGGCTGTCTCCAACAGAGGATATGCTTAATGACAGGGGATTAATGGGAGAGGGTTGCATACCTGTTGGGAAAATCAGGAGTTGGGTGGAAAAGGCAGGTTTCACCGGATTTCATGAGGTGGAAATATTCTCAACCAAACACTGGACAGAAGACCAGTATCAATTTTTGAAGAATATAAAAAAAGCCTATCTTGAGAATTCGTAAAACAGAAACAAGTAAAAATTAAAAATTAAAATGCACAGAGTAACAATTTAACAATTTGACAATTATTTAGAGTCTGTGTATAAAGTCCGAAAATTTAGATAAATATTAAAAATCACAAAAAACAAGCACCCCCGTACGGTCATGCCCTGTTAAATACTGCTTTGCAATTTCACAGGGTAAACTTC
>JADFUQ010000584.1 GCA_015222065.1 Bacteroidota bacterium | reverse complement strand
TATTCCATTATTCCATTATTCCATTATTCCACTATTCCATTCTTCACTATATATTCTTTTATATCATCCTGCATTTGCGGTTCTTTTTGAAATCCCCCTCCAAGATGTTGCCAGAAAATCTCTGCATAATCAATTCCTACTATCTTACCGTAATCCACGTTTGCCTTTTTCATCAGGCCAAAAAAATCATCTATTTTATGCATATGCCTCATAAGTTCCATTTGAGATTTATGATAAGTAAGCATTTCCATTTTGGTGTTGATCACAGATGTAATATCCACAAAAAAATGCGGGGGGTGTATCTCACAGCCTAATGGATCTGATAATGTCAAAGGAGCAGTATGATATAGCAATGGTGTTACTTCAAGCGGGGCTTCGTTACAAGGAACATTAGGCAATGATGATATCATCGCTGCTGTTTCAACAATATTACAGGTGGTTCGATGGTCACTATGATAATCCATTGGCAGATGAGTAAATACAATTCCCGCCTTCACCTTCCTCATCAATTCAACTGACTCAATTCTTAATTCTTCAGTATCAAACAGGAAGCCATCTCTGCCATTAAAGCAATAATATTCAGCATCAAGAACCTCAGCCGCTTTACGGGCTTCAGTTTTTCTTGTTTCAATAGTTTTTTGTTCTGTAGAATTTATTCCTCCCATTCCTCCGGCAGTCATAGTAGCAATAACAATCTTGTATCCTTTGTCCTTTAAAAGTTTCAGGGTTCCTGAAGCAAAGGCTTCCGTATCATCCGGATGTGCATGAAAAGCCAGCACAACTTTATTAAATTTTCGTTTCATGTGTTTATAATTTAATTTTCAACGGTCACATGTAGCTCACATGACAAAAAACTAATCATCCCTGTGTGTGTCAAGATAGTTTTGTTTTTGTCATGCTCGGTTCATTCTATCCTTTTTTTATTGTTTTATTTTCCAGTTCAACAAACTCAGGCAGTTTTCCAATTAACGGTTTAATATACTCAATGAATTTTTTACTGACAAAATTGCCTTTTTTATTAAAATATTCCAGAGGCATTGGTTTTGCTTTAACAGCTACATCGCTGAGTAATACTTTGGTATATTTAATTTTATATGGATTATTTGATTTTCTTTCCAGGGCAATCATATATCCCGACCGGCCTTTTTCAGCCAGTTTAACCGCTTCAATACCACAAATAAAGGCTTCTCTACGGTCAAGATTCACAGTTCTGTCAGCAGCACTCATAATAAGCGATTCGGTAATTTGAAATTCTCCCCTGTATCCATATTCATCTGCTATCATTTTATGAAGGTTCATCCCAACGCTTGATCCACCCATTGCTCCAAATTCAACATTACTAAATTTGTCCTGCGTCTTTGATGCACTTACCGGGGTACCATCTTCAAATTTCAATCCCTCTCCGCAAACAACTGAAACCCAACCATATTTATCTATGCATGATCCTGCATCTTTCAGGAATTCTTCCTTATTAAAATCAAACTCGGGAGTATATATTAAATGCGGCGCATCTTCTTCTTTTCGTTTTGCCAATGCCGTTGCCGCAGCAAGCCATCCCGCATCTCTTCCTATTGTCTGATAAATTACAAATTTATCCACCTTTTGCATATCCCGTGCAAGAATTCCCGCATGCATAACATTCAGAATATTTGTTCGTGCAGCAGAGGGAAAGCCCGGTGTATGGTCCGTGCCATACAGATCGTTATCAACTGTTTTGGGTATTCCTGTTCCAACAATTTCATAACCATTATTTTTACAGTATGATTCAATTCTGTTGATAGTGTCCATTGTATCATTCCCGCCAATCATAAAAAAGTACCTGATATTATATTTTTTAAGCACTTTCATTATTTTTGGGAAATCCTGCTGCTGTAATTTATGTCTTGAAGAACCGAGAGCAGAAGATGGAGTTATCCTCAAGCCTGACAATACCTTTTCTGATTGATTTCCAAGATCAATAATTTTCTCCTGCATAAAACCCTCAATTCCGAATTTCATGCCATATATATTCGCGATTTTTTCCGCTTTCCGGGTTTTTTCTATCACACCTGCAAGACTAGCGTTTATAACAGCTGTGGGTCCGCCCGATTGTCCTATTATAGCATTGCCTTTCATGTTAAAAATTTTATTTTTTAAATAATATTCTAATTATTTAGTGTCTTCGCTTCGACTGCGCTCATTATAAAAAGTTTGGAATGCCTACAATTCTAAAATGAGTAAATGTCTTCAGAATTTATGTTTCATATTTCGGTTACAACTTATGCATACCCTTAAAGCATAATAAGTATACGGATTTTGCGAACGAAGTGAAGCAATCTTTCATGACTTTTCGTAAAGATTATGACAGTTCATTTATTTGACATTCTGGTTGTCTTTGGGAGTTTGCTTCGTCGCTTCGCTCCTCGCAAAATCCTTTTTCACCCTTTAAAATCCGGTTATAACTTCACCTCTTCGCACATCTCATTATTTACTCATTTCTTCACTTTAAGTACTTATTAGTTACAAATTATTATTTCTGCTATTAACTTTTAAAAATAATTTATTTTGTGGAGAAAAAAAATATCAACAAAATTCCAGTTCTCCAAAAAAAGCGGGTTGGTGGAAATCAGGGTTGTTAGTTTCAACCTTGTTCCATGTTAAATAATGCATTTCGGAAAGTTTATCACCGCATTTATTAAAATTCGCTCTGATTTTTTTTCCTTTCAATTCAGATAATTTATGGTCAATAAAAGATTCTAAAGGAATGGCGATTGTCAGTTCCCAGTAAAACTTCCCTGATCTTTCTTCAAATGGCTTATTCCCAAGAGTTGAAAACCTGCGGATACCTTTAATCACTCCGGGATCCAGGACCCGGCTGTCATTACGTGATCTGCCTTTACCCACTAAACACGTACCAATACAATTAAATTCAAAATTGTAATAAACACCATCGTTTGAAGGAGAAACAAAAAACTCAACACAACTATCTTCACACACCATCTGGTTTGATTTATCATGTTTTGCCCGTATGTAGTTTTCGGTCACATAGTATTTCAGGTAAAGCTCCTTTTCTCCATAGGCAATATTAAATCTTACATCCGGTTTATATAAAAAACCTTTCCAGGGCAACTGGTTAATTTCATAACCCTGTCCCGGTTTATCTAATAGTTTTGATATTTTTTCCAGGGCCGGTTTTTCATCGTCAATATCCAATCGCTTAACTTTTAAGCTTTTCATACAGATGTTTTCTATTTATTCAATATTTCATTCCATGCCAGTGCGCTTGCTCCCATTACCGCCCCTTTACTTTCGGGTATTTCGGAGGGCAATAATTTTACTGTTCCCTTAAACATAATCTGAAGTGTTTCTTCCATATACTTCCTGGTGGGTTTGAAAATCAGGTCTCCCGCATTTGCCAGACCACCAAAAAGAAAAACAGCTTCCGGGCTCGAAAAAGCTACAGCATTTGCAATTGATAAAGCCAAGATCTTTGCAGTATCATCAAAAGCTTCAAGTGCAATTTTGTCACCTTCATTTGCAGCTTCAGCAATTTGTTTTGAATCCAGGTCTTCGCAGGGTATTTTTCGCAGTTTGCTTTCATCTCTTCTTTTACCAAGAAGTTCATGCATTGTTCTTACTAATCCGGTTGCTGACGCATAATTTTCCAAACAACCTTGTCGTCCACAGCCACAATCTCTTCCTCCGGGTTTCATAATAATATGTCCTATTTCCCCTGCAAATCCTGTATGTCCGTAAAGAATTTCGCCATTAATCACAATTCCGCTTCCAAGGCCTGTTCCAAGAGTATATTCTATAAAATGCTTCATGCCCCGGGCGCCTCCAAAAATCATCTCACCCATAGCTGCCGCGTTTGCATCATTGGTAACCACAACCGGAACATCAAAATATTTTTTGAACAAATCAGCCAGTGGTATAATTCCTTCCCAGACAAGATTTGGCGGATGTTCTATTGTTCCATTATAGTAATTCGCGTTTGGTGCTCCAATCCCAACTCCCATGATTATTACTTCTTCACCTAAAGATTCTTTCAGCTTTTGCATGGTAAAATAGCATGCCTCAACAAAATCTTCAACAACCGGATATTGTCTGGTTGACACTATGTCTTCAGCAAGTATTTGTCCTTCTCTGTCTACAATTCCAATAACACTATTGGTTCCACCAATATCGAGTCCGTATGTTATTTCTTTCATGTTTACAATAATTTTATTTTTATATTAATAATTGAGCCCACTCCGAAAAGTGTTATTCTTGCCACAAAGACACAAAAACACAAAGATACACAAAGGTTAAGGCAATAAAAATAAACCCTTTGTGAATCTTAGTGACTTAGCCTGCCCCGTAAGGAGGAACGACTGTACCGGGGTGTTTTAGTGGCATTTTCTTTTTTTTGACTTT
>JADFUQ010000012.1 GCA_015222065.1 Bacteroidota bacterium | reverse complement strand
TTTGGCGATGTTAACAATGACGGTAGGATTGATATTGTTTTCAACAACACGTATGTGAGACCACATCAGGTATTGTGGCATGAGAATAAAGGAGGATCACCGCCGGTTTTTGCACCGGCACGCAAGATTAAAGGACTTCCGGATAAACGCCGTGGTTATCGGTGGGCTCGCTGGAAAGATGGAGAAGGTCTTTTGGCGGTTGAAAATCAGGATTTTCTTGTTCGCACAATCAATAATAATGTACCTGTTTTTACGCCTGCCGGAGGGCTGCGTGAGACTTTCGGTCCACTTGTTCAGGGTCATCAGGAAAAGCCGGAATGGATTGACTGGGACAGTGACGGTGATATGGATCTGCTTGCCGGTGAAGCTTGGGGTCGAATTCATCTCTACGAAAATATCGGCAGCCAAAAACGCCCACAATTTAAATCCCCTGTATGGATACAAGCGGACGGAAAATTACTACAAGTTAACCGATATACCGTCTTTGGTGAGGGTCCTCACCTGCATCCGATGGGATATCTCTCGGTCGCTTGCGTGGACTGGGACAGGGATGGCCTTTTTGATCTGATCGCTCCTAATGAGACCAACAGGGTCTACTGGTTCAAAAATATCGGAACGCCTGACCAGCCGAAATTCGGCAAACGGGAACAAATCCTTCCCAATGGTTTTACTGAATCGAAGGAAAAACTTGCCCGTTCTCATAAAATTTCCAATGACCCGGAGAGAAGCAATAATGGCGTGTATCCATATTTTGACGATGAACCATTCTACTGGCGAACACGGCTCGCGATTGCCGACTATACCGGCGATGGGCTGGAAGACATGATTGCTCTGAACGGCTCGAAAAATCTCGTCCTGTATGAACGTTACCATGATTCGAATGGTAAACTAAAACTAAAATCCGGTAAACAGCTTTATTATGCTAACGGGGATGCCATCGAAAAGCCGCACTATTTCAAAATGAGAAATGTGGACTGGAATGAAGATGGCTTAATGGATATTGTTGTCACCCAAAACCTTTTTTCCAGGGACCAGCGCAGTGTACTTTTACTTAAAAACGTCGGCACAAAAGAGATGCCTGTTTTTGAACGCCCCCGGGCATTTCAGATGTGGAACCGGGTCATAACCTATTCATCGCACGGGTTGCAGCCAAGTTTTATCGATTGGGATGGTGATGGATCACTTGATTTTGTTGGTTGCAACGAATCGGGATTCTTTGTATTATTCAGGAATGCTGTATTGAACTATCCAAAACCGAAAGTTGTTGTTGGAGTTCCAAAAAGTATCAATTAATTTTTTAACCTTATATTAAAGATTGTTACATCATGAAACATTTATTCTTACTCATTACTGTTGTTCTGGTAACATTTATCAGCACTGGATTTTCCGAAAATCAAGTCCACAAATATTTGAACGGAAACATTTTTGTCGATGTGACAAAGGGTTCCGGATTTCAACATTACGGACAGGGGAAAATTGTCCTGTTCGACGATTACGATCGTGATGGCGATCTGGATATCTACATCTCTGTGGTATATGCTCCGGATAAGTTCTTCATGAATATCGGGGATTTGAAATTTGTCAATATTTCAGCAGAAACAGGTATTATCAATCCACACGATGGACATGGCGCCGTGTTTGCCGATTTTGACAGAAACGGTTATAAAGATCTGTTTATCGCCAATAACCTGGAGTATGAAACCAACCGCCGAAAAAATATCTGCGGGCCAAACAAACTATTTATGCTGGATGATGAAGGCGTGTTTAATGAAAAAGCGCTTGATGCGGGTGTTGCCGGCAACGGAATCAACCAATCCTGTGGTGTTACAACTGCTGATATTAATAGCGATGGTTATCTTGATATGTTTGTGGCGGTCGAAAGGTTTAATGATCGTGGAGATGACTGTGCCAATCATCTGTATCTGAATAATGGAAACGGAACATTTAAAGATATAGCTGCACAGACAGGTGTGGATGACCGCGGATATGGTTATACCTGCAATTTTGTCGATTATGACAACGATGGGGATGCTGACCTTTTTGTCGGGAATGAAACCGATGCCGAAACTCAACCCGCCAGAATTCTTTACCGCAATGATGGTAACTTAAAATTTACCGATGTCTCAAAAGAAGCAGGCATTGCCGGTTCCGGCTGTTCTACTTGCAGTGTGTGGCTGGATATGGATAATGACGGCGACCTGGACCTGTTTGTTGGTCAGAGTATAACCGGTGATCCGGCGCGTACATTTGAGTTTCATGCAACTAATTTAAATAAGCTATTCAAAAATAATGGTGATGGAACTTTTACTGATGTGTCGAAACAGGCTGGAGTAGAGATCGACACAAAATCCAGGGGGTGTGTGGCCGGTGATATTGATAACGACGGCGATATAGACATTTATGTCACCAACAGTGGTTCAGAGTCGTTGGTGTTGCTCAATGATGGTAAAGGCAAATTTACCGAATCAAAAAAAGTAACCGGTGGCTCTGTATTTTACGGTCACGGTTGCGGTTTGGGAGACCTTGATGGTGACGGTGATTTAGACCTGGGTGTTGGCAATTGGCGAAGAATTCAATATAAAAATTCAGGGGAATGGAAGCTGTTTAAAAACAAGACCGATAATAAAAACTGGCTGAAAATCGATCTTAAAGGAACAAAGTCCAACCCGGAAGCCGTGATGTCTAAAGTATGGGTATATTCTGCCGGTCATGCAAAAGATAATAAGTATTTGAATGGATACCACGAGGTGACTGCCGGAAATGGCGTTTTTACCGGTAATCCGCTGCAGCAACATTTTGGCTTGAATGCAGATAAGAAATATGATGTGGTTGTGAAATTCCCTTCCGGGATTGAAGTAATAAAACATAACGTTTCAACTGCACAAACGCTGAGTCTTGTTGAACCAGAGAATTAACAATAATCTTAGTATTTCCGGTTTCCGGATTAAGATCATCAAATGAAAAGAAGAAATTTTATTTTATCAACAGGTGTTTTTGCTGCAGGATTTTTGAACAACAATATTCTTTTTGGCAGAGATTCAGTTAATACCATAGCACGTAATTTTGAAGTTTTAAGTGATGATACTTCTGCTTATCATAAAGGAAAATTAACTCACATTGGGGGGATAACGCTCGAAGAATTAAAAGACAGTTATGAGCAGGAGCTTTTTGATGTTATTATACCGATGTGGTATAAGAAGGGAATTGATGATAAATATGGTGGATTTCTTTGTGAGATAAATTATGAGGATGAAACTTTTGTCACTACAGATAAAAATGTCTGGTATCAGAGCCGTGGTTTGTACACATTCTCACATATTTACCGTTTGTTTGAACGGGATGAGGAGCATTTGAAGGTAATGGAAGAAACCAAAGATTTTCTTCTCAAACACTGTGTCGATGAAGATTACAACTGGTATGCAAGAGTGTCAAGAGACGGGGAAAAGATCATTGAATCTAAACATCTTGCCAGCGATCTGCATGCGGTTCACGGGTTCGGTGAATATTATTTAGCAACAGGCGACGAAAAAGCCCTGGATGTGGCTGTAAATACCTCAATAAATTTCATCAAAAAATTGATGTCCCCTTCTGTGCAATATCAGTCGTGGATGGAACCGGGAGTGAGCACCTATGGGATGTGGTTTCACTTCCTGAGTGCGCTTACTCCATTGATTGAAGATATTGACTCTAAATATAATACTCTCGGTACCTATAAATACTCTGATTGTGAACGTTTGAAAGGAATGTCAGCGCTCTGTGTGAAAAGAATGAAAGCCCATGCAGATTATGATAGGAGAATGATTTTTGAATTTTTAGGTCGTGATTTAAAGCCCCTGAAAGATGAGAAGTATCGATTTATTCCTAATGGACACGGTGTGGGGAGCGGGTGGACATATCTGGCGGAAGCGCTACGGATAAGAGATCACAATCTTTTTAGAAAAGGAATGGATGTTTTGCGCTGGCATTTTACAAAAGGTTGGGATTATAAATATGGCGGAGGAATTATTAACCAGATAAGTCCGGAAAAACCTGATCAGATTTTAGGCGATGGCACCAAACCCTCTTTTGCAACAGATGACGGATTAATCGGCCTTATGTTCGCAATTGAGCATACCCATGATCCCTGGGCAATCGAATGGTTTGAACGGGTACACACCTGGGCTTATAAAACCTATTTTGATAAAAAGAAAAAACTCTGGATACATACAGCCGACCGGAAAGGAAATCCAATCTATTCTTATGCCCGCCGGGGAAATTTTCATCACCCCCGCTCAGTCATGTTGATCATCGAGAGCCTGAAACGCCAGATTGGAAGGAAAGGTTGTGTTTCTGATTTTTTTGATCAATGGTAATTAATGATGTAAAGAATTTGACTGTTTAAATAATAATCTCTTTGTCACTTAACCTGGAGGAAAATATGATGATAAAATTTATTTTCAAAGTTTTTTTAATGACAATAGTTCTAAATATTGTCACTGATTTTACTCTTTTTTCACAATCCTCACCCGGGAACGACAAAATCATTAATGATGTCGTGCTTGAACTTGACCCGTCTGAAAATAATCCCCGGAATTCTGAAGGAGCGTTTATCACCTTAAGCGATGGTACCATTATGTTCGCATATACACGTTATTATGGCGGTGCAAGAGATCATTCCAAAGCCGATATTGCTGCTCGATATTCTACAGATGACGGTAACACCTGGACTGACGAAGACCAGATTCTAATAAAAAATGATGCAGAACAAAACGTGATGAGTGTTTCTCTTCTCAGGCTTCAGGATGGCAGGATTGCCTTATTTTACCTGAGGAAAAATGGATTACATGATTGCCGTCTGGTTATGAAAACTTCATCCGACGAAGGAAAGAATTGGACGGATGCGATCTTAACAATACCGGCGCCAGGTTATTTTGTGGTGAATAATGATCGCGTTGTTCAACTAAAGAGCGGTAGAATAATTGTGCCGGCTGCCTATCACCGAAGAAAAGGCGAAGATACTCAAGATATGAAAAGCTTTGATAGAAGAGCCACGGCAATTTTTTTTATTTCGGAAAATAAAGGCAAAACCTGGCGGGAATCAAAAAGCTGGTGGACATTACCTGTTGTAAGTACAACTGGACTGCAGGAGCCGGGAATCATCGAACTAAACGATGGACGTTTATTTTCATGGGCAAGAACAGATCAGGGGTGTCAATATGGAATGTGGTCTTTTGATGATGGAGATACCTGGTCGCCGCCTCAGCCCACTCAATTCAGATCACCCAATTCGCCGCTTTCAATGAAACGTTTTCCCAATAATAACCATCTTTTAGCCATCTGGAACGATCATTCGGGTCGGTTTGCTTTGTATCCAACCCAACCTGCCACTGTCGGACGTATGCCCATGGTCAGTGCCATCAGCGAAAACGAAGGAAAAACCTGGAAACATTTCAAACAAATCGAGAGCAATCCGGATGAAGGATATTGCTATACAGCTATTCATTTTGTTGATGACGCTGTATTACTTGCCTATTGTGCCGGCGATGCAGAAACAAAGGGATGCCTTAACAGATTGAGGATTAGAAAAATTAAACTGGATTGGTTTTATCTAAAATTAGAGGAATAACAACATTGATCAAGGAATCACATGGAAAAATATAAAAAGTAACTCATGCAGCAAAAGTTTATAACCCGTCGCTATGCGATAAAAACCATTGGCGGGATTTCATTAACAACAATACTGGGTAGCTTCAGTTTTTGCAGCATACAACAAAAGACTGATGTCAATATAACTGTCATTAAGCGGGTGGATATTTCACTAAATCCAAAGCGCAATTTTCACAGTGTATCAGCCTGCAGGGCGCCTAATGGTGATTTTTTGGTTAATCATCAGGATTCGTTAAGACATCTTGGTGGTGACTGCGTTGTTCACCAATGGCGCAGCACAGATAATGGTATAACCTGGCAGGATGAAGGTGCTGTTGTTGATATTACTAACGAAGGTCTGGATGCGCGTGCCGGTGAGTATGGGGTAACGCCGGATGGTCGCATGGTAATGATTGTGCAGCGGGTGGATCCGAAGGGAAAAGGTGGAAACCTTTCTGTTCTCAACAGCACCTGGTATGTGAGCTTGGACTCGGGAAAGAGCTGGGAGTACAGAGGCGTGGTTGATCCGGGTCACGAGAAAGCAATCCTGGCACCCCGGAGTGTTTTCAGCCATAAAGGAACAATGTACTTTGGAGCATATTCGTTAAAAGACGGCATGGCTCTGTACGTGAGTGAAGATAACGGAGACTCCTGGCATCGGCGCAGTGTGATGTTCCCGCAGGATTATCCCGACTTTGCTCCCGGACTGACTGATGTCAACTTTGGTCCGTTCTATCCGCATGTGATGTTTCTTCCTGACGGGGAATTGATGGCAATGTGTTTTGTGAAAGGACACAAACACGAGATCAATCTTTGTTACACGCGGTTGAGTAATGATCAGGGCAAAACATGGGGAGATATTCAAAAACATCCCGATCTACCGGTATGGGCGCCCCGCATGAACATAATCGGTGATGATCTGCTCGTTGTCACCGGACGCAGTCTTGATGATAATGCGGTCATAGGCTTGTTCTCAACTGATAACGGGAAGAACTGGGGCAACAAAATCATCATTGAACAACCAAAAGATGTAAAAAACTGTGGCTACACCCAGTCTATTCCTATAGGTAACAACAAGCTCTGGGTATATACCAGCACATCTGCTAATGTCGTTGATATGCCCGATGTTGCAGGGGTCTTACTTGAGATAAATGATTAAAGATAATTCAAAGTTACCTTCTTAGAGGGTGGATATTTACTTAATATCAGAAAGAAAGAAAGAAAAGACGGATGGCTAAAATCACAGCATGCAGCACCTTGGTGTATACTACAGGCGATTTGAATGAGGCGCTCACACGTATTGCAATCCGCGGATTCTCTCGTGTTGAGATTGCACATATGGGTGAATATTGTTCACACTATCCGTCAGGACAGGATCCGTACAAGGTAAAACATCTGTTAGCAAACCATGGCTTAAAGCCGATAGCGATTAATTATTTTCCCGATCATATTGTTGGTCAGGATATGAGTGCATGCAAGTTTAATGTAGATGCTAACGCCAGGCAATACGAATCGCATATGCAGGATTTTATCAGACAGATGCATGAGGTAGGCGTACCGCTTGTTCTGGCACTTGTGGGGCGCCGTACGGAAGCGCTGGACTGTGATCAACAGATTACTGCTGCTGCAGATGTCCTGTCCCGGTTAGCTGGATATGCCCGTAGGTTCGGAATAAAACTGGCGCTGGAGATTCCTCATTGTTACTCAATCTGCAATACACTGCAGCGAGCTAAGGATATTTTTGACCGCATTGAATCTGATAATATCGGTGCGGTTTTTGACTGTACCCATCAGCAGGTTATTGGCTATTCTGTGCAGGAGTATCTGGAGGAGTTAGGAGATAGACTCTGTCATGTACATCTCAGGGATGCTGCTGGAAAAGATACAGCCGACTTTCACCAGAACTTAGAGTTGACTCCTGGCAGGGGGGAAGTTGATTTTCGTCGCATTGCCCGGGAACTCGACGACTTTGGTTATCAGGGTGAAGTGACCCTGGAATTAGAGTACCAGGGAGGATTGCCTTTGGAAAAGATTGAGCTTGAAGTGGATGTTGCGATTTCCTATCTTCGGGAGTGTGGCTGGGAATTTCCCGAGGCGGTCTGTAGAACCAAATGAGGCGCCTAAAGGAATGTGAGTGAGAAATATAAATAATAAAAATCAGACAAAATGAAACAAAAAACATTTACAAAATGGTTGCCTGTTTTAGCAATTGTTGCAACAGGCATTTTTTTTATAATTATTGGTTTAAGCTGTGATTCAGGAGTGAAAGAAGATAAATCTTCGGCAAAAAACCTTATACTCTGGTCGGTTGACCCCCTGGCTGA
Organism: Bacteroidota bacterium; assembly: GCA_015222065.1. Taxonomy (GTDB): domain Bacteria; phylum Bacteroidota; class Bacteroidia; order Bacteroidales; family VadinHA17; genus JADFUQ01. Next base: position 968 of record JADFUQ010000012.1, on the reverse strand, counting down.
AATTCCACTTGATTCCATCTCTCACGATGGACGCTGGGGTTTCAGTGTGATAGGCTGTCAGGGAGAATATGAGAGCGCCCGGATCGCGATCCGCACGGAAAACAAAAAGGTTACGGTCAATGCCGAAGCCACTGCTCTGCTTCAGACACTTGGCCCCGCGCAATTTGATCTGAAGAATCTTGAATTGCGGAAGGTTGAATATCTTCCCGATGGGGAGGTTAGAGAAACACTTGTACCCTTACCGGGCTCTTTTGTACTGGAAACAAACAGGACACAAGTACTACGGCTTACAGTGTATGTTCCAAAAGGAACAGAACCGACCGGATATCATCTGGGAGTCATTAAACTTAGTACGGGCAACGAAGAAGTTGAAATAGGTATGTTGATAAGGGTTAAGGATATAATAATGCCGGAGAGTGATAATTTTGATCTGAAAAAACTAGCCGGGTCATATGGTTTGGAATCGCTTGCCGGTATTTTAACTCAGGAACCGGGAGAGAATGAAGCAGACAACTCTGTTTACCGGGAACAACTTCGTGATGGTGTTGAAGACCTTCAGTTGTTGTGGCTTCTTGAGCAAGAGCAAATTGCTGTTGCCCGGCAACAGGGTATAGATATCACCACATTTGATCCAACAGCCAGGGGAAGGGAGATTTGCTCCGTGATCACCAATAAGCTGACCGGTACAGATGAAGATACCGGTGTTTTGCGTGAGGTGCGCAATGATGTTATTTTAGCTATTGAAAAGGCAAAGATCCTACCGGTGGACATAGGCAACACAATAACCGTGAAGGCATCAGTGGCACCAACTATACCTGCTGACTATGCCTATGGCACAGAAGGGCGGTTCAGTTTCCATTTTAAGCTCCAATGGACACCAGTCGGTAAAGTGAAAGCGGGCGATTATCTCCGCTTTACATTCCGGAATATTTTCACCAATGAATTAACATATTATAAATATCCTGTCA
>JADFUQ010000106.1 GCA_015222065.1 Bacteroidota bacterium | reverse complement strand
CTTCTTGCTCACTGGGATGGTACCTCTGAAACTGAGCAAAAAATAAGTAAAGAAACCAAAGCTACCATACGATGTATCCCGCTTGACGGCAAAAAGGAAAAAGGGAAATGTATCTATACAGGTAAACCATCCAATCAAAGGGTCGTTTTCGCGAAAGCATATTAAAAAAGAAAACTGAGAATAATGTATACATTAACTTAAGTTACTAGTTACTGGTTACTGGTTACTGGTTCAAGTTTTGGTTCTTAACCTCAAACCAATATTCACCTCTCCTTTTCTCCTCTTTCTCATCTTCTCATCTTCTCCTCTTCTCATCTTCACCCTCTCACCTCTCTCTTCCCTTTTGCCTTCTGCCTTTTGCCTTTTGCCTTTAAAAACATACCTTTGTTAATCGTATTATAGCCACTATTAATTCATTAAACATTCATATCATGAAAAAACTATTGTATCTGTTTCTCTTATTTTTTCTATCAATCTTCATTTGGACAGGTTGTAAAAACGTTCAAAAAGAAACTAAAGATGATTCTACAGAAATTCAACTAAAAGTGGATGAGTTTGTTGAGGTTTCACTTAAGTCTGACATGATAAATAATCTGTCTGACAATCAGAAAGAACTGCTAGGTTACCTTTTCAGTGCTGCCGATATCATGAATGATATTTACTGGAAAGAAGCCTTTGGAGACAAGGAATCTCTTTTTAATGAAATAGATGATTCGGCAACGATTGATTTTGTAAATATCAATTTTGGTCCGTGGGAAAGACTAAACGGAAATGAACCATTCCTGGAAAATTATGGTCCGAAACCAGCAGGAGCAAATTTTTACCCTGCTGACTTAACCAAAGAAGAATTTGAAAATTTTGCAGATCCTGATAAAGCAAGTCTCTATACAATTGTTATCAGGGATGATGACGGTACACTGAAAACTGTACCTTACCATATAGCATTTCAGGAAGAAACTGAAAAAGCTGCAGAATTTCTTTTAAAAGCTTCTGATTTGACTGATAATGAAAGCTTCAAGACTTACCTCAAGCTTAGAGCAGAAGCTTTGCTTACCGATGATTATTTCGAAAGCGACATGGCATGGATGGATCTCAGCAATAATGATATTGATATTGTTATTGGTCCGATAGAAAATTACGAAGATGGATTATTTAATTATAAAGCAGCACATGAGGCCTTTGTTTTGTTAAAAGACCAGGAATGGAGTAAACTTCTTGACAAATTCGCCGGTCTTCTGCCTGAACTTCAGAAAAGCCTGCCGGTTGATGATAAATACAAGACAGAAGTTCCGGGTAGTGATTCTGATCTCGGTGTTTATGATGTTGTTTTCTGTGCAGGTGATTGCAATGCCGGTAGTAAAACTATAGCAATAAACCTCCCAAATGATGAACGTGTTCATGCTCAGAAAGGATCGCGTAAACTTCAGTTGAAAAATGCCATGCAGTATAAATTTGATAAAATACTTGTCCCGATATCCAACGTTTTAATTGATGAAGAACAACGGAAACATGTTAAGTTTGATGCTTTCTTTCAGAATACAATGTTCCATGAAACCGCACATGGACTTGGAATAAATAACACTATCAATGATAAAGGAACAGTGCGTCATGCACTCAAAGAACAATACAGTGCTATTGAAGAGGGTAAAGCTGATATTGTTGGCTTATTCTTAGTAAAAAAACTGGCTGAGATGGGTGAATTAGGAGAAAAAGACCTTATGGATAATTATGTAACCTTCATGGCCAGCATATTCCGGTCAATTCGTTTTGGAGTGGCCAGTTCACATGGAAAAGCCAATATGATCAGGTTTTACTTCTTCCAGGAACAAGGAGTATTTACCAAAGATGAAGAAACCGGCATGTATAGTATAAATTTCGATAAAATGACAAAAGCGATGGAACTGCTTGCAAATAAAATCCTTGTTATGCAAGGAGATGGCAATTACGAAGCAGCAAAAAAACTTGTTGAAGAAAAAGGATTCATAAGAGATGAATTGCAGAATGATCTGGATAAAATCGCAAAAGAAGGAATCCCGAGAGATATAAGATTTATTCAAGGAAAAGAGGTTGTGGGATTGTAGCACCTTCTTATTTACTTTGCGAAGCCACGTTCTTTATAAACTCCTCCCCTTTACTGATCAATTCATCATAATTGGCAGGTTTTACCAGATTGTCTATCAAGTTAAGAGTGTGTTTTTCAAGAAGATCAATAGCTTTCGGATTGCCTTCATTCATCCATTTTTCCAAAGTTGTTCCGGGCCATACAGGATTGCTTTCTATCTCTTTTCTGTAATTCTTAATAGTACTTTCAGATATTAGAAAATCTCCTCCCGGACCGACAGAATTTATTTCATCCAATACTGCTGATTTTTCATCCATTAAAAAACCACCTGCAAGGTTCTTTGCTAACTTAATTATTCTGTCTGCATAAACTGCCGATGTAGGAGAAAAAACAAGGGAATCAAAATTGGATCCAACAAACGGAGCCAAACCAACCTTTCCTAAACAACTGGTTAAATGATTCATCCATAGCGCACTGCTTGCATGCAGATCAGGCCCCCATCCGTTAGCGCTACCTGATGTGCCACAGTGCGGAATACGATAATATTCCATCATTTCAGCGCAGGCAAGATTCATGAGAAATGACTGCGGGGTATAAGTGCTGATCATAGTAGACATATCAAATCCTGCAGGAAGGCTTCCAGTCACAATAGGAGTTCCTTCTTTTATCAACTGACTCAATACAAGCCCTGCCAGTAATTCAGCATTTAATAATGCTATTGTACCGGCTGAAGAATAAGGAGTTGTTGCCCCATACATACTATAATTTGAAAAAATAACAGGTAATCCCCTTTGAACAGTTGCGATCATTTTTTCAACAGTACTATAGTTCAGAATTAAAGGAGTAACAGGATTTATATAAGGTAATACAAATGGTTTACCGGAAATATTTCCATGAAGGTGTTCCAGGAGATCAAAAACCTTTGAAATTGTATTATCTTTCAATATAAGAATAATAAGAGGTTTTTCAGTATTAGCATACATATCCAGAACGCCATATAAATCAGATAGTTTCGATGAGACATCTGAAGGAATACCGATAGTTGAGATAACGTCAAAATTTGGTAATGCATCACCCAAACGGGTGGAAACCTCCATATGTTTTCGCAAAAATTTAATTACCTTACCCGTCCCCGGCTCCTGGTAATGAGTGTTTGTTACTCCAATCCCGAAACGGGTTTTATCAAGATGATTCGCACCTATATCGAAAGCAACTTTCCCTGATCTGTTATATAGTGTAAAATCAGAAGGAGCTGTCTTTATCGCCCAATCAATCAGTTCCCGGGATAGAAAAATCCTGTTGTTCTTTTCAGTTGCAGTTCCTGTTTTCCTGAAAATCTTTCTGGCTTCAGAAGAATCCACCCTGATACCCGTTGAAAAAAGAATTTTTGTTGAGTATTCATGTATCTCACTTTTCTGTTCATCTGTGAGCAAATCCAGGTGCGGGATAACTTTGCCTGATCCTGTTATAGTCATTCACGCATTGTTTTGTAATCTATAAAAATTTCGATGTAAGATAGGGAATCTTATGGAGATGATGAATTATGATATTTTGCTATTTCCATATTCCAAAAATAGCTTTTTTTAATTCATAAATCCATGATGACAATTCACAATGCATAGCCGTCTGCTTTAGCTGGATTGCCGATATAATGCACAAAAAATATCGGGCTTTAACCCTTTAGTCTTTCAAAACCATATTTTTTTATAAAAAGTTCAATCTCCTCATCCCATGTCATTTTTTTATGATGTTGTTCTTGGTTTTTGATATAATCTCTTACTTTATTTACATGAGAATGACTCACTGATACAGCAAAATAATCATCTTGCCATGAGAATTTATTTCTTAGTAAATTATATTTATTAATCCAATAGGAACTTTCTCCTTTAATCAATTGCATAACATCAGAAATATTTTGTTTCTTCTGTAGAGATATTAATGCGTGTAGATGCTCCGAATATCCATTAATAAAATCAATATAAATATTCTTTATTTTTGCATTTTCTCTAATATGTTCAATGACTTTGTTTTTTATTCCTGATTTTAAGAATAGTTTGCGCATCTTGGTAACTCCAGACACAATGTATCCATATTTTAATATAAGACATAATCATAGTGTTTTTTTCCTTTAATTTACATTATATGGGCTAAAGCCCTTATGGGTTGGCTGTATCATTAATCCGTCAGCTAAAGCAGACGGCAATCCAGCAATCCGGAATCTTTTTTAATTCATATTAAAGTAAACAATTTTAATTATTAATCTTTATAGTTTCAAACTAATACATCACATTATCTTTGCAGAATAAAATATTTATATTAACATTTATGGTTGCAAAATTTATTAACTGAATATTATTTACTTTTGTTTTAGTCTGAACTTTAGCACTCCAGTTAAATTGTCAAAGATCCTGTCTTATATTGTATTTATTCATAAGTCTGTTTTAGTAATAGTACTATTCCTCGTAATAGTTCCTTTCGTCACCGGACAAGAACCAGATAGCATCATTGTTCGAAAAGGGAAATATTTTCTGATCGGAGATAGTATTGTACAAATACCAGGCGATTCTATCAGTTTTTTGGAAAATTATATCCTTTCCCCAATCGATTCCTTACAATTAAAGAAATCAAATGGTTTTTATGATTCTTTAAAGCTGAAAGCAAGTAAGTATAAATGGACAAGTGAATTATACAGTTGGTTGTTTACTAATGCTCCGGCACGTAGTTATCTTGCAAAAACGGATAAAAGTGAACAGGGATTCATTCAGCATGAGGGAAAAATCATTCGTAATGTCAGAATACTCGAACTAGACGTCTTTGGTCCCATGATACGTGATACATCTATTATTGACACCTCATGGATAAACAAAACATTGAACAAAATACATATCAAAACGAAAAAAAAATATATACGAAATAATCTGATAATAAATAAAGGAGATAAAGTTAACCCCTATGTTATGGCTGATAATGAAAGGATTATCAGGAACCTGCCTTATATTGAAGATGCCAAAATAATTCTTATTCCCGTTTCGGATGAAACTGTTGATATTCTGCTTATCACTAAAGATAAATTTTCCCTGGGATTAGATCTGCAATTCTCTGACATCCATTCAGGGAAACTGGAGATATATGATAAGAACATTATTGGTTTCGGTCATGAACTAAAAACTAATCTGTTTTTTAACTATGATAAAAATCCAAGTTGGGGATATGAAGGTGTATATAAAATAGATAATATCAGAGGTAGTTTTATTAAAGGTATTATAAATTACAAAAATGCTTTCAATACTAAATCATATGGGATAAACCTTTCAAGAAAATTCTTCACTCCAAATACTAAATATGCGGGAGGAATCAATATTATAAATACATCTACATTTGAAGATCTGGATACCATGTCCTACCCTACCCCTTTCAGATATGGCTACCAGGATTACTGGCTGGGCAGATCATTCATGCTTAATTATGCTTCAAGGTCACGTTTGATCATCTCAGGAAGATTTTTATTCAATAATATTTATGAAAGACCGGAAATTGATGAATATTCTTACTATGATCTTCACAATTTCCAATTGTACCTGGGAAGTATTGCGTTTTCAAGACAAAAATATTACAAGTCAAATCTGATCTATAATTACGGAACTACTGAAGATATCCCTTATGGTTTTTTACTTGAGTTTACCGGAGGATATGAGAACAATGAATTCTCTAACCGTTATTACACCGGTGTAGAATTCTCACATGGGAACTTTTATAAGAACCTTGGTTATTTTCATACAACCATAAGCTTTGCAGGGTTTATATCAGAACAAAAATACCGGCAGGGATTATTTCATCTGAAGTCAAGTTATTTTACGAATCTTCTTCCTTTTTTTGACTACCACGTAAGACAATTTATTAATATTGATTATAATATAGGAATCAGGCGATTTGAAGATGAGTACATTAATATCTCAAACGAAAATGGAATACGTGGTCTTAGCAGCGATAGTCTAAAAGGAACGCATCGTTTGACAATGAATCTTGAAACCGTTGCCTTCTCCCCCTTCTATGTTTATGGATTCCGGTTTGCCTTTTATGGGTTTACCGATTTTGGATTTATCGGGTCAAATAAGTATAATATTTTTAAAAATGATTTGTACTCAGCTATCGGGGTCGGACTAAGAATCAGGAATGAAAGACTTGTTTTTAAAACGTTTCAGATCCGCCTGGCTTTTTATCCGAGACTACCGGCTGATTATTCAAAACAATTTATATATCTCTCTGGTGAAAAATCGTTCGACCCAAGGAATTTTGATGTGGATACTCCCGGAATCCTGGAATTCAGGTGATAACCTGCAATTTTTGTAAAAAAAATCGTACTTTACCATAAAATCTCTGCAATCTATGGAGAAAGCTAAAGAACTATGGCTGTCATTTACTGATTTTATTAGCAGGAATCAGCTTTTAACCGGAACTGATAATGTATTGCTTGCTATTAGCGGGGGAATTGATAGCATGGTAATGGCCAACCTTTTCTTGAAAACAGATAACACTATTGGTATTGTACATTGCAATTTTCAGTTAAGAGGTACGGAATCAGATAACGATGAAAAATTTGTCCGTGAATTTGCTAAAAATTCTAACACACCCTTCTACTCAAAAAGTTTCGATACCGAAAAATATGCTGAAGAAAATAAGGTGTCTATTCAAATGGCAGCAAGGGATCTGAGATACGAATGGTTTGAAAAGATCAGGGTTACTGAAGGTTATAATTATATAGCACTGGCACATAACAAGAATGACATTCTTGAAACTGTACTGCTAAATATTGCCAGGGGAACAGGGCTAAAAGGTATGACCGGCATAAAAAAGAAATCAGGTAATATTATCAGACCCTTACTATCTGCAACCAGGAATGAAATTGCACAATATGCTGACGATAACGATCTTTCTTATCGTGAAGATTCAAGTAATGCCCAAATCAAATATAAACGGAATAAAATCAGGCATCAGATCATCCCTGAGTTTGAAGAATTGAATCCCGATTTCATTGATTCATTTTCACAAACTATCAACCAGATAGAAGAAGCCTATGGAATATTCGAAAATATGATTAAAAAGAAAAAAGAGCAAACGGTTACTGAAATTGGTGATAAAACCCTGATTGACATTTACAAGCTAAGGAACCTATCCAATAAAACAACATATCTTTATGAATTCCTCAGACCATATCATTTTCCTTCCCAAATAATTCCTGATATTATTGAATCTCTTGAAGGAATTTCAGGCAAACAATTTCTTTCCTCAACTCATCGTCTTATAAAAGACAGAAACCATCTTATTATTACACCACAAAAAAAGGATAGCACAGAAAAATATTATATTGACGAGAAAACAAAAAAATTAACCCAACCCATACAGTTATCATTCAGGAAATTCTCCTTAAAACCCAACCTTATAATTCCTCATTCCCCGGATATTGCATGGATAGATGCATCTATTCTTGAATATCCTTTAATCCTCAGGAAATGGAAAATCGGTGATTATTTTTATCCTCTGGGAATGCAAGATCCCAAAAAACTCAGTGATTTCTTTATAGATGAGAAACTATCCATTGTTGAAAAAGAAAACTCCTGGATACTATCTTCAGGTGACAAAATTGTCTGGGTCCTTGGTAAACGTATCGATAACAGGTTCCGGATAAGAAAAGAAACCAACGAAATTCTTGAAATAAAAACCGGTTAAAGGGCTTTTATACAGAATCAAGGAACTCTCTTATATTCTTCTCGATCCTTTCATTTATATCTCCGGTTTCTTCCTTCACAAATGATTCACCTGTTATTTTTTCATACAATTCGATATAGCGTTCTGAGACCTCTGAGACAAATTCATCAGGCATTTCAGGCATCTGCTGACCTTCTTTTCCCTGAAAACCTCTGTCTATCAGCCACTGACGCACAAACTCCTTAGATAACTGGCGTTGCTCTTCTCCATTATCAAATCTTTCCCTGTAGCTATCCTGATAGAAATACCTGGATGAATCGGGTGTATGGATCTCATCAATAAGGTATATTTTCCCATCTTTTTTTCCAAATTCATACTTTGTATCCACCAGGATCAAACCCTTTTCTTCGGCTATTTCACTGCCTTTACTGAACAACTTATAAGTATAATCTTCCAGTTTTGAATAATCCTCCCCGGATACCAATCCCTGTGAAATAATAATCTCCCTCGAGATATCTTCATCATGCCCTTCAGTTGCCTTTGTTGTTGGCGTAATTATAGGTTCATCAAATTTTTGATGTTCCTTCATCCCATCCGGCAATGGTATTCCGCATAATTCCCGCTTTCCTGCCCGGTATTCTCTCCATGCATGACCAGTAAGATAACCCCTTATCACCATTTCAACTTTAAATGGTTCAGCAAAATGACCAATACTTACCATAGGATCTGGTGAAACAATTTTCCAGTTAGGAACAATATCAGCAGTAGCATCCAAAAATTTTGCTGCAACCTGGTTCAATACCTGTCCTTTAAAAGGTATCCCTTTTGGAAGAACCACATCAAATGCTGAAATACGGTCAGTTGCAACCATTACCAGGTATTTATCATTAATATTATAAACATCACGAACTTTCCCATGGTATAAATTTCTTAATCCAGGAAACTTGAAATTGGTATTTTTAATAGCCTCTGCCATAATGCGTTATGTATTTCTAGTTTATTAATTAGTCGGATTTTGCGAACGAAGTGAAGCAATCTCTCCTGACTTTTTGTAAAGCTTTTGATAGTCTATCTAGTTGACATTCTGGTTATTTTAGGGAGTTTGCTTCGTCGCTTCGCTCCTCGCAAAATCCTTTTTCAACCAATAAAACGATTCAGATTCCTACTTTTGCCTTTCTTTCTTCTCATATGCCCGAACAATATGCTTTACCAGCTTATGACGCACAATATCCCGTTCATCGAACTCCAGAATTGATATGCCATCTATTCCTTTAAGAATATTTACTGCCTGCCATAAACCTGAATCAGATTTCCTGGGCAGATCTATTTGAGTAATATCTCCTGTAACAATAAATTTAGATGATTGTCCCATTCTGGTCAGGAACATCTTTAACTGATTTACAGTGGAATTTTGTGCCTCGTCTAAAATAACCACTGCATTTTCAAGTGTTCGTCCACGCATATAGGCAAGTGGAGCTATTTGAATAATTCCATCCTCAACATACCCCACCAGTTTTTTTGCAGGCATCATATCCCTCAGTGCATCATAGAGTGGTTGAAAGTATGGTTCCAGTTTTTCCTTTACATCACCGGGAAGAAATCCAAGATGTTCTCCGGCTTCAACTGCCGGCCGGGTAAGTATTATCTTGTCAACTTCCTTATTTCGTAATGCTCTTACAGCGAGGGCTATTGCCATATAAGTTTTTCCTGTACCGGCAGGTCCTACCACCATTAGCAAATCGTTCAGGAAATAATCCTTAACCAGGCTAATCTGATTAACCGTTCTTGCCTTGATTGGCTGACCTCCGTTGCCGAAAATCAATGCTTCATCAAGATCTCCGTTTTTTATGTGAGCCTGCATAACTGAGTCAAAAAACAACTTATCTATATCAGCTTCCTCCAATCTGTTATATTTAAGGTAAAATTCAATAAGTCTCTCAAATTTTTCCTCAAATTCAGCAATAAGTGATTCCTCACCAATAACTTTAATTTCGTTACCTCTTGCAATTATTTTCAGCTTTGGAAAGGAATCAATGATTTTATTTAACAAACTATTATTGGATCCATAAATGTTTACCGGATCAATATCCTCTAAATATAAAATCTTTTGGGTCATCAATTCTGTTAAATATTCATTACTTTTGACAATTGCAAATTAGTTTTTTTTTCGATGATTAATAACCTTTAACGGAAGTTTTTTTCTTTATGCCAATAATTACCCTGACTACTGATTGGAAACAAAATGACTTCTATACAGGTGCACTAAAAGGAACTATCCTCACCAAATGTGCTGATATCCATATTGTGGACATTTCACATCAGATACCTCCTTTTAACACCAGCCAGGCTGCTTTCGTTCTTAAGAATAGTTATAACCATTTTCCTGAAGGAACCATTCATATTATCGGAGTAGATGCCATACCTGATAAAGGGAATAATTATGTAGCAATCAAATTGAACGGACATTTTTTTATCGGATGTGATAACGGTATCTTTTCACTTATCGCCAAAGAAAAGCCGGAAAAGATCATCCAGCTTAACAAAAAAAAGAATAACTATCCAACTTTTCCTTGTATCAGCCTGTTTGCTGAAACTGCATGTGAACTTGCAAAAGGGAAGCAAATCACTGAGCTTGGTAAAGAAATGAGTGAACTTATTACCAGAATTCCACTTCGAGCTACTATTGATGATAAGGTAATTACCGGTAGTGTGATTTATATTGATTCATACAGGAATGCTATCACTAATATTACAAATGAGTTGTTTGACCGGGTAGGGAAAAATCAACCGTTTGAAATTTATATTCAAAGCCGGAAATATAAAATAACACATATCAACAAAACATACTCAGAAACGCCAATCGGAGAATTACTAGCACTATTTAACTCATTGGGACTGCTTGAAATAGCTATGAACAAGGCAAATCTCACCGATCTTCTCAACCTTTCAATCGGCTCAACTGTCAGGATAGATTTTCTGGATAAGAAGAAAAAGTAACTATGAAAAAGGATTCAAGGCTCGCGGCATTTAAAGAATTACTGGATATTATGGATGAGTTACGCGAGAAATGTCCATGGGATCGTAAACAAACATTCGAAAGTTTACGAAAATTGACTATTGAAGAAACATATGAACTTGCAGATGCTATTCTGAAAAAAAACCCGGCGGAAATAAAAGACGAACTTGGTGACCTTATGCTCCATATTGCTTTTTATGCCAAACTTGGCTCTGAGAACGGAACGTTCAATATGACTGATATACTTAACTCAATCAATAAAAAGCTGATAACCAGGCACCCTCATGTATTTGGAAACACTAAGGTTGCGGATGAAGAAGAGGTAATGGAAAACTGGGAAAAAATCAAACTTCGTAATGGAAAAAAATCAGTTCTTGATGGAATCCCTAAATCACTCCCGTCACTGATTAAAGCTAACCGACTGCAGGAAAAAGTTCATGGAGTAGGGTTCGATTGGGAAGACCGTTCGGAAATCTGGGAAAAGATAAATGAGGAGATAGGTGAAGTAAGAGAAGAACTACTCAAACTATCAGAGAAAGAAATAAAAGAGTACGGAGGCAAAGAAAAACTGGAGGAAGAAATAGGCGACTTATTATTCAGTATTATCAATGCTGCAAGATTATATGGGATTGACCCTGAAAACTCACTTGAACGAACTAATAACAAATTTAAATACCGTTTCCAACAAATGGAAATGATCATCAAGCAACAGGGAAAAAAGCTGGAGTATCTAAGTCTGGATGAAATGAACCGGATTTGGGAAGAGGTGAAGAAGGACGAAGAAATTAAGGGTTAAAGAGTCGAAGGGTCCAAGAGTTGAAGATACAATGGTCATACGATAGTCATACAATTGTGTTATTTTCAAGCTAAGAAAAGAGAAATACTAATTGAATATCGAACAAGGATTAACGATTTAAGAATATAGAAGAATAGACCGAAATGAATAAATTTGATTTGAAAAAATCAATATTCCCAAATTCACTTTGCGGAATAGTTTACTACATTCAACGGGTAAATCAAAAATCGCTAATCGGTGTTCCTTGTTCTTAAATCAATAGTGAATAAATTAGAGATAAAGCCAGATTGTCATTAAGTGGTTTACCCCGTGAAATGCGACGCTTGCCCTGTGAAATTTGAGGCACGAAAACATTTCACCAGGGAAGGAGCATATTTCACTGGGGTTATCAGGTGGTCTTCCCTTTTCCTTTCCCTGATTCTTTGTCTTTGTCTTTGTTTTTGTTTTGTTTTTCATCCGGCTTCTCAGAATCTTTTTCATCTTTGTCATCTTTATCTTCAGAAAAATCCAGAAGTTCCAGTTTTTGAAGGATATTATACCAAAGAACCACTTTTTTAATATCAGAAACATATACTCTTTTCCTGTCGTAAGCAGGAATAACTTCATCGAAGTATTTTCCCAACACTTTACCTGAGGATTTATGGTCTATTGAAGCAGCACCGTTCTCTTTTTCATATATAGCTTTAAATACATCTTTCAGGGCCATATCTTCGGTATCGGTAAATATGGCAATATCCTCCAGGGAACTAATTTTAGCAGTTGTAAAAGCAGTAGTCCGTTTTTTATCTTCCAGGTTTTCTACTATCATGAGGCTATTTCTTCCCTGCGAGATGAATTTATATAATCCGGGTTTACCCGAAATAGCAAAAATATCCTTCAAGTCCATAGTTTAATAGTTTAAAAATAAAAAGTAAAAGTAAAAAAAGTTTTATGACAAAATTGATCAAATATTATATTTTGTAACTATTCAGTGTCTTCCCTACTAACTTTTCTTTTTCTTCATTCTATATTCAAAATTTTACCACAGTGAAATATGCTCCTTTGTCGCATTTCACGCGGCAGGCATTCTACATTCTTTCAAAGAGTTACGAGTTTCATGTTACGAGTTACGGGTTCAGGCAATTTTCCTTTCTTTCTTTATTTGGTTATATGCCTCATTCACTTTTTGAAATTTCTCTTTTGCAGCAATTCTAAAATCCTCTCCCAGATGACTTACCTTATCAGGATGGTATTTATTAGCCATTTTACGATAGGCTTTTTTTAAATCTTCAGCGCTAGCATTACGATCGACTTCAAGTATTTTATATGCTGAATCAATTTTCGCTATGAACATGTACTTAATTGAATCTGTATCCTTTTTTGAAAGCCCCAGGTATGAAGCAATCTGTTCAATTACCCTAATTTCGTTCGGGTCCACCCTGCCATCAGCTGCTGAAATACCAAAAAGAAAATGAAGCAACTGTAAACGTGAAGAGTAATCCAGATTTTGTTTTATTTGCAGGGAAACATCTCTTAGCGGTATTTCCTGTTTAAGCAAATCACCAAGCATCCTGATACCTTCCCTTGCAGAATCCTGTCCAAATGCCTTCACAAAATATTGTTTAACGTAATCAAGTTCAGCACGCACAACTTTCCCATCCGCACGCATTACAGCAGCCACAAGTACAAGAAGACTCATAGCATAAGCACCTGTAGTTGTTTGTTTCTGCTGACCCTGTATTGCCTGTTGGTCCTGATTATCCATCATTGATCCAAGCGCAAAACCCAGCAAACCGCCAATAGGTCCAAAAAACGCCCATCCTAGTCCACCTGCAATCCATTTACTAAATTTTCCCATAATAATTCAATGTTGTATTAAGTTTATAGACAGATTCTAAAATGTATATCGATAAAGTCAAGCAAATTTTGAATTAAAGAAACAAATATCAAATAACAAAAAACAAATAAATTTCAAATAACAAAAAAATAAAAATTCAAAACAGAATTTACTAATACATTATTTTTTCTTCTTTATATTTTCTTTTTTTGAATTTTGAAACTTGAGATTTATTTGTATTTTGGTGCTTGTTTTTTGTGGTTTTTAATATTTATATAAACTTTCGGACTTTATAGACAAACTCAAATTATACATTCCCTGATAAAAGTTTATGTACTTCAAGTATCTGTGGAAGTAACATCACTCTTCCATCATTCACCAAATTAATATTCGCCTTCTCTTTTCTTTCTTTTTCAGTTAACTGATTATTTATCCGTTCAATCACCTTTTCTTTACTAACACCGTCACGCTTACAAACCCGTTCAATCCTTATAGCTTCAGGAGCAGTAATATTTATAACCTTATCAAGAAAACGATCGGTGCCTGTCTCAAAAATTATTGCTGCTTCCATAATAACATAAGCCGATTTTGTCTGAAAGTTAACCCATTCTGTAAATCGTTCTAAAACAGCAGGATGAACAGCCTTATTCACAATATCTATATTCTTTCTATCGTTGAAAATAAGACCAGCCAGCATTTGCTTATTAAGTTTACCGGACAAGTAAAGTTCTTCTCCAAAAAATCCTGTAAGAGCCAATCTAATTTCAGGATCAGTTTCCAGAAGGACCTTAGCTTCATCATCTGCAGAAAACACAGGCACATTGAGACAACGGAAAATTTTACATACTAAAGATTTTCCGCTACCAATACCACCTGTTACTCCAACTTTTTTCATTTTTTCTCCACAATAAACTCAACACTTATTGGATAAATCTGTATATTGGTAACATATTCCGGTGTACTGATTAACCGAACCTTAAGCTTATTAGAATAGTTACCTTTAACAACTGAATAGTCAACTATTGCCCTAAAAAGATTAACAGTCAGCTTATCATAGTCACTTAACGGAACCCTGCAGGTAACATTAATGGAACCCGGGAATGTCTTTAATTCAAGAGTATCCGGGATATTAACTACATTCACAGGAACGGAAAATCTGGCTTCAGTGAAACGTTCAACCGGTACTATAACAATAACTTTCCTGGTTGAAAAATCAACATTTTCAATTGTAATTAAACCAATATTCTTTCTAATATCCTGGTCAACCGAAGTAAACTTCTGAGACTGAGTTTCAACCCATTCTATTGTATCAATAACAACACCCGGTCCGGATATTATTACACTATCTGGTTGAGAAGTAATTTTCCCTCCTATCATATATTGTTGCCCGAATTCAACATCAGTATTAATTTTAACAGGTACTTTTTTCTGTACACGCTCATCAAATTCAAATATCAGAGTATCAGGAGAAATGTCAAGCACCTTAATATCAGAACCGAATTGCTGGTTAACCCTTGCAAGTGAACCGGATGTTAAAATAAAGAATTTTGAGGCACTGCCATCAGACAATGTATTATAAGAATAGTGACTGATATCAAATACTATTGGTGTAAGTCTTCCTGCAAGTTTATGCTTTAAAAGTGAAAATCCCGTGGCTTTGACCAGAAGATCAAACTCATCCGGTAATTCTCTTACAAGCACCTTGTTTCCCGGAATATTATTGTATTTAACAGGGTATGTAATAAGTGTAGTAGTATCTTTACTCAATTCATTCAGAAACCAAAACATAGTTGACAAAACCAGAAAAAAGAGAAATACCAGAACCTTCCTGTCAAGTTTGAACTTAACCCGGTACAATTGATCCTTGGCATTCTTTATTATACTAGTCTTCAATTCCTGGTTAAAGTTTTGAGTTTATTCTTCAGATACCATATAACCCTAAAACGTTTATATTACTTTCGAGTAGTCAGATCAGCGGCATCCTTAAGGACAGCACTCTTATCTATTTTGAGTCGTACCTGTTCACCGACATCAATAATAATGGTATTGTCTTTAATATCAACAACCTTACCATAAATGCCACCTGTAGTAATTATCTTATCACCTTTATTAAGCGATTCCCTGTATTTTCTCAGATCCTTTTGCTTTTGAACCTGTGGTCTGATCATGAAAAAATAAAAAACTACAATAATCAAAATTAAGGGTAAAAATGTCATTAATGGATTCTGGTCCTCAGTTCTGGGAGCCATTAGTAAAACATAGAGTAAATTGTTCATCACTAAATTTTTTATTATTATTTAAATTTCAAAAAAAATGCTCATGCAAATTAATAACAAATTTGATACAAGACCAAGGAAGTTATTAAATTAGTGTCTGTCAATAAAGTCAAACAAAATATGAATTAAAGCACCAAATAACAAAAAACAAATAACAAATAAATTCCAAATATCAATTATCAAACCTGCCCGCCGTACCAAAGGCACTTTGGGCAGGCGGGTGACCGAAACCGTTTTGATCATTGAATTTTTGAATATTGTAATTTATTTGTATTTTGCCTGCCCCGTAGGGAAG
>JADFUQ010000105.1 GCA_015222065.1 Bacteroidota bacterium | reverse complement strand
ATAAAGAATTTTATAGCTGTATAATAAACGTTTATATTCGTTTATAAAACGTTTATATTATGTCTTACAGCACAAGAAAGTGTTTGGTATGCGGTGAACCATTAACCGGCAGAATAGATAAAAAGTTCTGTAGTGAACATTATAATTTCGATTGTCTTAATTTTACACCTCTCTCTTTACGCGCTCTAATGTGTATTATCACAAGTTATTCTTTAGTTAAGTAGTAATTACTTCCGGTTGTTTCGATAAGTGCATTAAACAGTAAAGTGTCTGATGGCATCTCAACCAAAACAAGGTTTTCAGCAATTTCAGTTAAACTTTTACCATCAATTTATTTTTTGAGCCGCTCAAATTCATTTTCATTGAACTTAATGTGGGTTGCAATCCTTGATATTACTGCTGTTTCGCTTATTTTTAATATATGTTGTTCTGTGCTGTTATTTTCTCCTTGTTATTATCAATCCTTCTTTTCCCGCAGCCCACAATCTCTTTTTAAATTTATTTATGCGGTGAATATCAGGAAATTCCCTTTGGATTTTTGCCCAGTTATTACTATTGTCAGTGCTAATAAATAGATTCCCACTTTCTTTATTTGAATCTCCCATGGCGATCCAGTTTTCATTGTCAATAGAAATCAGGCTTCGAATCCTGTTTTTGGTTATTCTTATACTATTCCAATTTTCACTATTCTGTTCAATAACATACCCATTAAAACTGACTGCTATCACTTTTCCGACTTCATTTATTTCAATATCTCTAATCTGACCAACCTGATTGGTGGTATCTCGAAAGTTATATTTCCAATCGTTTTTCTTATGAATATCTTTTATAATCACATTGTTCCCGGTACCGAATATTGAATTATCAATTTCTTCTAAATTCAAAATCATTTCATTAATTGAATTAACTAACAGCCAATTTTCACCGCCATCATTAGTACCATAAATATTAGAAATAAATCCATTGTCATTTATCCGAATAATAGAAATATATCCATTTCTAGAATCCTGAAAATACATACCGTAAATCAAAGCATTTTCCAATTCATTTTTTATAGATTTATCTATCCAATTCTTTCCACCATTTTCGGTCTTGAATAATTTATTTGGACTTCCTGCTATCCACCCCGTTTTCTCATCGAAAAACTGGATTTGTTCAAAATAAAGTGAATCAAATTGATATATATTTTTCCAATTTTTTCCGCCATTAGTAGTTTTATAAATGTTTCCAGTTCCATAGCCATAGGTAAACGCAACATTTTCATCTACAATTTCTATGTCATGTAATCCTTCTTCTATTGTTGATTCTATTTTTGTCCAATCTTTATTTATGGAACAAGATATTATTATTAACACAATAACTAATAAGCAAGGGATTTTCATTTTTTTTCTTATTAATAGCGTGTTGCAATATGGCATGAAGCGGATTGCAAGTGATTCCTTATCAAACTAAGATGAAGTTGAAACGGGCTAAATACGTTCTCATTCAACACTTCACCGCTTTTTGCTATATTGCATGTTGTGTGTAGGCTTTCTTTACCTGGCAAAACTTCAAATTGTAGAACTTTTGCTTCAAACTCTTATAGAATTTTGTTTATTCCCCTTATCCCAGGCTTCTCCAAACTTTTTCTATCAATGCCTTTGTAGCGAGAATTCCCTCGTGTTCACTGAGTATCTCACCTTCGTATTCTATACCAATATGCCCATTATATCCGGAGTTTTTAACGATATGGAGCATTTTATAATAATCTATCTTTGTATCTTCCCCCTTAGCATTGAAATTATATGATTTAGCACTAACAGCTTTAGCAAATGGTAAAAATTCAGATACTCCCTGATACCTATCATATGCTTCGCTGCAATCACCCTGGGTGCTTCCCCACTTCGCACTGAGGCACCAGTTACCGAAGTCCGGAAGAGTTCCAAAATTTGGCTTATTAACCTGTTTTATAATTTCCGCTATCAATTTGCCATCAGAACTATACAAACCGTGATTTTCAATGATAATGTTGATATTTTCCCTGGCAGCATAGTTAGATAACTGCCCCATACTATCTATTATTGCTGTACGAAAAGCCTCTTTTGCACTCTCACCAAAGGCATTTACTCTGATCGAATGACATCCCAGAATTTTGGCTGCATTGACCCATTTAAAATGATTTTCAACTGACTTTTTTCTTTCCTTATCATTAGCAAGCCCAAGATCACCCTCATCATCAACCATAATCAATAAGCTTTTGACACCGACATTATCAGCACGTTCTTTCATGTTGATCCAGAATTTTTCATCTTCTCCTGAATCTGTATAAAACTGGTTCACATACTCTACAGCATTTATGCCATAGGTATTGATTGCTATACTGGCAAAATCATTCGGATCGAGATGGCCATCAAAAAATTGTCGATGCAACGACCATTGTGCTAATGATAATTTTAGATTATGCAATCCTTTTTCTCTTGCATTATCTAATGAATTGAAGCCATATGCCACTAGTGAGGAAGTAGATAAAGCGGCAGCGCTCCATACAGTCTTTTTCAAAAACGATCTTCTTTTCATCATAATTATATTGTGATTTTTATTATAAATTCAGCTTGCACTGGTTTGCGGTCGAGTAAGCAAGGGGAATTTACTCGCTAACGCTCATGAGATCACTTCAAAAATAGGTATTTACTTTCAAATTACCTCTTAACCTCGCATTACTTATAAGCCATTAGGCACTGGGTATTATACATTTTTAATCACTTACTTGTCAATTTAGCGCCGTTTTTTGTTTTATTAAAGTCGGTACATTGTGTAGGAGCGAGAAGGGCTGGAAGGCTCTTGCAATAATTTTTTGTTGTGCTCTAGCTTGTGTAATGAGTATTACTTATTAGAATCTGCTCAGATGAATGAGGAATTGGTTTTATCAGTAATAGATATAACAGGAATAATATTTACTAAAACCCAATATTCAACAGGATATTGCAATTCAGGTTTCACTTTTGAATCAGGATTTGCTTCATACCAGCTTCTGATTCCAGTACATAAATCTTCTTCATCATTACCTGTGATTGTTGAGCCATCAGGCATAGTAAAAGATACAGGATACACAAAGTCAAAACATTCTTTTCTGTCCCGACCATCTCTGTCTTTATCTCTGTCTTTATCTTTGTATCTGTCTCCGCTTTCCGACTTCAACTCTCTTCCGTTCAAATTAAAGTACGCTTGCGAACATTCGCCGATACAAGTACCCTTTTCTCTTCTCATGCTTACCTCATATCCCAATTCAGGAGCAATTTTAGCATCATCAATATAGCTTTCTGAATAATCCTGTTCCAATACGATTAAAGAAGGGGAAGGTAATTCATCTGCACTAACGATCTGTTTGTTAGTGGCTTCCTGAATAGCCTGAATCAAATGTGTGTCGTCATTAATTTCTCCATTTTCTTTTTGACACGAGGTAAATAATCCTGTTAGTAATAAACCAACAAAAAACACTATTACTACTTTACTTAGATTTTTCATTTTTTTTAGTTTATGTGATTGATATACTACTATACCGCTTGAGATTTTAGAAACCCTGCTTTTTGTTGAAAAATTTTACAGAGAGTCGGATCATTTCGATTCTCAAGCAGCATGAAGGAGGAATGACTATTTCGAACATTTGCCATTTATTCCTGTGAACACCATACTTTATTACGTGAATCGAAAGATATTAGATGCGCTATGTTACAAAAAAAAAACTTCTATTGCATATACTAAATTACAAAATGAAAATGAAAATCAACAGAAATGCTTATAAAAAGTTGCTTGAATGGAAAGATTCAAAGCATAGGAAACCATTGTTACTTCGTGGTGCCAGACAGGTTGGGAAAACAACGTTGGTTAGACAATTTGCAAAAGAATTTGTCAATTATATAGAACTAACACTTGAAAAAGAAGCAGACCGGCAATTATTTGAAAAGACAGATGAAATCCGCGAATTGCTAAGTTCTATTTATTTGTTGAAACAAGTGCTCCCGGGTAATAGTCCTACACTCTTGTTTATTGATGAGATTCAGGAATCGCCTAAGGCCATCCAACTGCTCAGGTATTTCTACGAAGAAAAACCCGATCTTTTTGTGATTGCGGCAGGTTCATTACTTGAGTTTGCTCTAAAACAAGTTCCTTCGTTTCCTGTAGGCAGGATTGAATATTTGACCTTGCATCCAATAAATTTTGATGAATTCCTGGGAGTATTAAATCCCGGTGCCCGCGAAGTTTTATACCGAATACCCATTCCGGAATACGCTCACCACATATTATTGAAACTGTTTCATGAATATGCGATAACTGGTGGTATGCCTGAAGTAATTAGCAACTATGCGGAGGACAAAAACATAGCTACCCTTACAGTGATCTACAAAGGTTTATGGCAGTCGTATAAAGATGATGCTAAAAAATATGCACGTAATAATACCGAAAGAAAAGTGATCCGCCATGTTATTGAGACAGCCCCGGGGTTGAAGTTAAAAACCCGGCTTTTGCATTAAATGGCTTGGCCTGCGTGTTAGTTATTTCGTGCAAAGTCAAGCTGATTTTTCAATTTATACAAACCATACTCCCATTCATTAATTGATATGGCGTCACCATACATATTCCTTGCTTCTATTAATGCATCTCTAATTTGATCGCTCCAGGTATCCAGTAATTGATTGACTTGTGATTCCGAGAATGGGCCACTTTTAAATTGGTCCTTTTTTATGTTATACTCGCTCATGAAACTTGCCCAGCCGCCGGTGAGTCATTATATTCATATAAATTTTGGCTATTGTTTGTTAAGTTCTGCTATTCTCATTTCCTTTTCAAATTCAAAAATTAGTTTTTCTTTTTCTTCCTTTTTTAACCAGGTTGTATTTATTGAATCAATGATTGTGGTAAATATTTCTTTTTTGTTCAAATTAAAAGCTTCAGTTAAAGCCTGATACTCTTCTGCAAGGGAAGTATCAAACATTTTCGGGTCATCTGTATTTATTGAAACAGGTATTTTTCTTTCCTGAAATATTTTGAATGGATGCTCGTCCATGGATTTAATAACTTTTGTTCGAAAATTTGAGATTGGACATAGTTCAATTGGGATTTTGTACTCAGAAAGGTAGTCGAGTAATTTAACATCTTCTATTGCCCGTGTACCGTGCCCAATCCTATCTACTCTTAAAAGTTTAATTGCTTTCCAGATACTGTCAGCACCGGCTGCTTCACCGGCATGGGCAGTAGTTTTGAAACCATAATTCCGGGCTTTTTCAAACAGGTCAACAAATAATTCAGGAGGGAAATCATTTTCTGAACCACCAATACCTATTCCAATTATGCCATGGTCTTTAACTTCGTTGATTTCCTCAAGGGTTCTAATTTCGTTTTCTTGTTCAAAATTCCTTACCAGATCAACAATCAGGTTAATTTTAATCTTCGGATTTTCAATAATACTCCCGGATATTGCTTCAACAATCCTTTGAATTTCCAATTTTTTCTTAAATATGGATGGAGAAATAAAAATCTCAGCATATTTTACATTTTGGTCCACCAGATCCTTAAATACCGCATCAGAAATAATCTTAAAATCCTCATATTCTTTTATAAATTGATTTTTCCATATCCACATTTCGATAAAGTGGTTAAAATCCCGGAATTTAAATTTTTCTTTTAGCTTGTTTAAATTTGTAACCTCTCTATCTCCACCATATTTTTGAATTAATTGCCAAAGGGTTTCATATGGAATAGCCCCCTCGAGATGTAAATGATTCTCAATTTTCGGTATGCTGCTAAAATCCATAATTGCATTTGTTTTGTTATCAAATTTATTATAGCACCTAGGTGAGTCTTCCGAAGTACGGGAAAACTTAATTTAAGTATAAATATAAGTCCTTAAGATTAAATATAGAGAGTTTTACAACACAAAAAATACTCGTCTGGTGAATACCCGCCTGGCGGTTCCAAACCGCTTGGCGGGTAAGGAGCAAGGATAACACAATTAATATGTGGAAAACAGGAGCCAACGGAGTGGATTTAATAGTGAAATAGAAACCAGGTTTTGGGAAAGCTACAAGCAAATTAAGGCTTCACTTGAGGAGAAAGATTTGCTCTGATTTTAGTACTCTTAAAAGTGATTATATATTTGCGGTGAAATTTGTTGGCTAAACACCCAGATTCAATCCTGCTTTACTTCGGGCTTTGGTGTATCTGCTGCCTTTTCCTTGGTCTTTGCTTCTGTCTTCTACCCAGGTGTTTCATCCTGATTCTTCATTTCGGGTATTTTAGCACCTTTAATTAAAAGCCACAACATAAATAACAATTCCCCAATAAACGTAATCATGGAAATTGCCAGATCGTAATTGGGTAAAAGAAATTTGACAAAATTGTCTATTAGATAGCCTAAACCTGCAACTACCAACAAGACACCCAGAATTCTGGGAATGTAGCACGATTTGAAAACTAAATAACCAAGGAGCGCAAGATGAAAACCAAAAAATATAAATCCAATTGCCCATCCATCACTAAAGGCATTGAGAGATAGCATCAACTGAGCATGTAACTGAGTTGGTTTAAATACTGTTAAGTAATCAGATCCATTTAAAAGTTGAAAAATGCGAAAATAATTAACAAGGGCAATTCCAAAGATTACCGCATACACCAACCTAAACCACATAGTTTACGACAACACATCCTGTAAGCCTGTAAAACCTAACATATTGCTCACCGGGCGAGGCTGTTTGCGCTCTGGTGCAGCAAATTGTTAGAACCTGATACATTAACAATTTTGGATATAGCAATCATTAATGCCCCCTTCTATATCATTTTCTTTCAACGCAATAATCAACATTATTAATAGAGAAATCAACAGTGAAATGGAACAAAGTGTGGTAATGCCATGCCAGCCATAGGAACGCCAAACAGGATCTAAAAAGATAGAAGAAAGGCTACTTCCCCCGATACAAAATAAAATGTAAATAGATGAAGCGCTTCCTATGGATTCTCTTGGAACACTCTGTCCAATGAGTAAAAATACTAGTGGTTGGTAAGAATAAACACCAAAGAAAAGCAATAGTAAACCCAATGCGATTAATGTAATTGATTGGAACCAATCCATAAGTTGGAAAGACAACTAACAAATAAATAAACTTGGAAATATAATTTTTAAAGTTCCTGTTTTTTGTGAAATATTTCCGGAAAAGGAGGCAATTAGTGCGGTAATTCCTGCAAAACTTATCCATCCTATCTCACCTGATGAAAAGTTAAAAGGAGGAGCAACTAACCTATAGGTTAAAAATGTAACCATCCCAAGAAATCCAAAAAATAGACTGAAGCCTACCGATAAGGATAAAATTTTCGGCTTGAACATGAGCCGTATTGAATTTACATATAACTTGAATAACTTTTGATGATTCCTTGATTTTTCATTATGCTTTTCAACAAGAGAAAGAAAAGATATCACTGAAAGAAAAAAAAGAACAACAGAAACAATTCTAAATGAAAATTGCCAACCAATGATAGACGTCAACAGGCCCATTGAAACTCTGCCGGAACACAATGGTGATGTACATCAATCTTTAGTGCTTTTGTGCTCATTTTAATTTCTCCTCATTTTTTATTGAATATATCTGCTTTTTGATGTAAATATTTCTATAAACAATTGTTTTCATTAGTAATTCTCTAATTTGTCAGGTATTGTCTTTATGTTTTACAGCTATAACCACATTTCCTTTTTTGTGTCCTTTTTCGACATACCGATGAGCATCGACAATTTGTTCTAAGGGATAGCATCTATCTATGACCGGTTTTATATTTCCATCTTCAATAAGTTTTTTTAGGAAAAATAGATTTTCAGTTTTTTCGCCTGCTACACCCCCTATTACTTTCTTGCTGCTTGTAAACTCTGTCCATAACCCCTTAATAATAGGTAATAGTGTCAAATGGACAGCTCTAAGATAATATCCACTTTTCTTTAGAGATCTAATACTGCCTGAAAACAGACTTTTGCCTACAGTGTCAAAAATAATATCATAAGACTCACAATTGTCTGAAAAATCTTCTTTAGTGTAATCTATTACCTTATCTGCTCCCAAAGATTTGACCAATTCTAAATTCGTTGTACTGCATACACCAGTAACATCTGCCCCAAAGTACTTAGCAAGCTGTAATGCATAAGTGCCCAATGCTCCAGAAGCACCATAGATAAGAACTTTTTGTCCCTCTTTGATATTTGCTTTTCTAAGAAAATGAAGTGCTGAATGAGCTCCAAAAAAAATAGCAGCTGATTGTTCACAGATCATATTAGATGGTTTTTTTGCGAGTACCGCTTTTTCAGGTAGACATATGTATTCAGCGTAAGCACCAAATCCAGAACCGGTAGAACCAAAAACAGAATCGCCTTTTTTGAATAATTTAACATCTTTTCCAACATTCTCAATTTCCCCTGAAAGGTCGTTACCGAGTATAGGGTTTTTTGGTCTCAAGAGACCACTGATAAATCTTGCAACAAACGGGTCAGCCTTTCGAAGTCTCACATCTCCTGATGCGACAGTTGTTGCATGTATTCTTATCAGTACTTCATTGTCTTTTGGAGTAGGTTTTTCTACCTCTTTGAGTTGAAGAACCTCAGGTGATCCGTATTTTTTATATACTGCCGCTTTCATATACTTACCTCTCTTACTTTAGGTTTTTTTATGCCTTTAACTAAAAGCCATATGCCAATTATTATTTCAAAAAGACCGCTCGGGGCATAAAAAATTATTTGATTTATTGGCATCGCTGCGTATTCGGGTGTAATAACATACATTAAAGAGTGAATGAAAATAAGTGCAAAGGAAAGGATTCCAAAGCTGGCTATTATTCTGGGTATATATTTCGATTTGAAAAACAAATAAGAAAACACCATCATGTCTAAGCCAAGAAATACCATGGGAATAGACGTTATTGCAGTATGCGAATTGAAAATTAATCCGATGGGGATCTGCAACTGTTCTAGCGAAAATACAGTCTGAAATGCTTCTCCATTCAAAACCTGTAAAGCAATAAAAGGGATAAGAACAGTAACTGCCATTAAAGTAGCCTCTACCAACTTCAAAAACAGCGCTAGCAAAGCAAGATTTCTGTTTACCGTCTTGAGTATTGTATAAAGAGCCACGGCCAATACGATCAAACCGAGAGACATGATTAGTTCGATAGTAATACCAATACGAAATAGTAACTCATTGTCCATAATGTTCTTGGCTGTAGCTATGACATTTTCTGCAACAATAAATTTGGAGAGCACAAAAGCCCAGTTAAGGGTGGGAACTATAAAGGCAAATAGGAACATGAAACCTGCAACTCTTGCAGCTTTGCATTGTGATGTATCTGAGATACGATTAGTCAATTTGTTTGAATTCATCGTTTTCATTTTCTTAGTTTTCGTTTACATATAGCAATTGTCCTTTGAAAAAGTTACAATTTAAAATAACTCTTGTAGAAAAAAATAACAGTCATATTTTTAAGTTGATCTTATAGTTGTTGTAATAAAATTGGAAATATTTCAAAATTCAATTGCAGATAACGAGCTTGCTAAAAAACGTAGAGCTTTAAAATTTGTCTTTTCTATCTACGGGGATATATGTTTGACAAAAATCTCAAATTCTCTAAATCCCTTTTTTGTTCTATGTTTTTGTTATGTCCATTATTTTGTTATTTTTTTTCTTACTCGAGAAATTATTGCAGCAGCAATATATCCAATAAAACCAGTAACACACAGCCAGGCAAATAAATCACCAATGAATGAATAAATAGTTCTAATTCCTTTTGTTGGAACATCGGTGTACATTATTGTATTTTGTGTTGTAAAATAGTTCATTGAAGATAAAATTTTACCGTTATAATCAACAGCAATGGATAAGCCGTAACCACAAGCGCGTACAAATGAAAAACCGTTTTCAATACTTCTGAGCATTTGAGCATAAGTAATCGATAAGCTTTTCACAGCCTCGTACGATGGAGCTAAAACAATATCTGCGTTTTGTTTCCCGGTCTGCATCATATAATCAGAAAATTCCATGTCTCTGCAAATTACAATTCCAATCCTTCCGAAAGGTGTTTCAACAACCGGTATAATCCCCGGGCCTTCAAGTACCCAGGTTCCTTCACCAAATACCAAATTGTGTTTTTGGTATTCTGCTTCAATTTCCCCAAGGTTATTAATAAACAAAGCTATGTTCTTGCCCTCTTCTTCTTCATCGGAAAGTTCCATGTAACCCATAAATACTTTATGCTCACCCTCAAGCAATTTGGGCATTGAGACATAACCTATACATATATAAATATCATTTTCTTTAGCCATTCTTTTTAGTTCGCTAATTGCTTCTTTTTCCTGTTCTTCGGGGATTATAAGAGAAAACTCCTGAAATACTATGATTTTGGAATTGGTTAATGCCGCCTGTTTGGTAGCATTTTCAATTTTTTTCAGTGTTTCCTGCAGAGGGGTAAACAACCGCTCATTAAGTATTTTGTCAATGCCATGAGTAGGTTCTCCTGGATTTTTTTGAAATACTGCAGCGGCAATTCTTACTGTTTTACCTTTATAATCGAAGTTGTAAGGAGAAACCTTAATTCCACCATATAAGAATAAGCCAATAGCCATACACAGGAATATTACAATTCCTTTCTTTGTTTTTTCCAAATTAAAATCATTTTCCCACGCCCAACATACAATAGAAGAGAACCAGGATATCAAGAATATTAAAGTCCAGGGGCCTGCAATTGAAAGTAATTGCGTTAGTGGAAGGTTCCCATATTGAGTGTAAGCATAGAAAATAATTACTCCGTCAAACGGGCCGTAAACTGATTCAAGATAATAAAGAGCTACTGCACATACCGGAAAAACTAATGTGGAAAAAAAGCCCGTGAATTTTGGTTGTATCAATCTGTTTGCGATGAACGGAAGTGTAAATATTGATCCAAGCAGCAGGCTTCTTACAAAACTAAATATGCCAGGGAAAAGATCATTAAAATTAATTGGAGTCCAAAATGCGATTTGCATAACTAATATGAATCCCAAAAGTGTAATTAGTATTCCTTTGAATGGTTTTTGGCTTGATGAAAGACGAAGGATAAATATTGGTCCTAACGCAATTGCAATAGGTATAAAGGTTGAGGTTCTGGTAAAAAAGAACAATCCAAAACCGATAAAAAACCATAATAGTTTTCGATATTCAATTCTCTTCATAATATTAATTTTTATTAGTTAAAAATTACATTAACCCTATCCTGAATAATTCATCACGCAAAGACGCAGAGTCGCAAAAATTTGAATTAAAACAATTTAATGCCTGCATTATTTTTTTTTATATTGAAATTTAATACTTAAAACACTTATTACTAATTTGCTTATTCTTTGCGACTTAGCGGCTTTGCGAGAGATTTTATGAATAATGCAGGCTATATCAAATTGAAAGAATTGTTAATGTTTTATAAGTACTTTCCATTGAAAGGGTTCAATCTATTCATACCTCAGTGAATCGGCCGGGTTGGCTGTAGCAGCTTTATATGCACGCAGACCCACGGTTAGTATGGCAATAAGCAGAGCAATCAGGGAAGCCATGAGAAAGGATAAAAAGCCCGGATCCACACTAAAAGCAAAATTCTGCAACCAACTTTTCATAAAATAATAACCTGCCGGCCAAGCAATAACAGTGGAAATACCGATAAAAATAAATACTTCTTTGGAAAGCATCCCAATAATTTCTGATACTTTAGCACCAAAAACTTTCCTAACACCAATTTCCTTGGTTCTCTGTGCTGTAGTATATGAAGCCAATCCGGTCAGTCCCAGCAACGAAATAAATATGGCCAGCACAGCGAAAATTGTAAAAATTGTACCCGAGCGAAAATCATTGTTATAGGCGGTGGCAAGATCATCTCCAAGAAACGAATATTCAAAGGGTTGTTCAGGGGCAAACTCATCCCACTTCCACTTTATTAGATTCACCGTTCTCTGATAGTTTTCCGGTTGGATCCTTACCACCAAAAAACTTGAGTATTGAGAAGGGAGGAAGCTAATAACCAGCGGATGAATGGTTTGATGAAGGGATTCATAATGGAAATCATTAATAATTCCAATAATTTTTAAAGGAAGATCCCCATCACCGGCTCCTCCGAGGAGCAACAGGTTTTTTCCAACAGGATCTTCCATTCCAAATAATTTGGCAGCGGCTTCATTCATTACAACTGCAAGGGTATCACTAAGAATTTCCCTGGAAAACCATCGACCTTCATTCATTTTCATTTTTAGTGTTTTTTGAAGATCATAACCCACAATCCAATGATTGATGGAGTATGTGCTTTCTGCTGTTGTTCCTTCCGGTCGAAAAGTATTATTTCCAAAAATTATACCCGGCAGGCTATTGGTGAAGCCTGACTGGATTACATCCGGAAATTTCGAAAGTTCTTCCTGAAAAGCATCCTTCTGGTCTTGCAAGACTTCAACTCTGTTTACGACGACCAGGTTTTCTTTATCAAACCCAAGCTCTTTCTTCTGAATGAAATTCATTTGCCTTGAAACTAAAATAGTACTAATGAAAAGGATTATAGCCACACTGAACTGAAAAATAACCAGAATCCCGCGGAGATAACGACTTTTCAACCCTGATTCTATCTTACCCTGGAGGACCTTAACCGGTTGGAGTGATGCAAGAAAAAACGCAGGATAGCTGCCAGACAAAAGACCAACGATCAATCCAAGGATCAGCAACGAGGGTATCAATAACTTATTATGCACTAAATCAAGGATTAACTCTTTGCCAGCCAGTATGTTGAAATAAGGGAGCGCAAACAGGACAAGGACTATTCCAACCAATAAAGCAACATAACTTAACAGAACTGATTCAGTTAGAAATTGGGAGATCAGTTTTGACTTTGTCGATCCTGCAACTTTTCGGATTCCAACTTCCCTGGCCCGGGTAGAAGATTGCGCAGTCGCCAGATTCATAAAGTTAATGGAAGCAATTATGATCAGAAATAATGCGATCAGGGAGAATATATAGATAGATTCCACATTACCTCCTGGTTCCAGCTCACCCTCCATGTCCGATCCCAGATGGATATCTGTAACTGCCTGAAGGAAATATCCATACTTAACTCCTCTTCCAAATGATTCTTCAATAGGAATCCCAAAAATCTGTTCCCATTGTGGGCCAACATATTTTTTTACCATGTCAGGAAATTTGGCTTCCAATTGCTCAGGAGAATATCCCTCCTGTAACTGAAAATAGGTATATACTATGTAGTAACTCAGCCAGTTTGTGCTGTTAATAAATTCCATGGATTCCAATGAACCCAGAAAATCAAACTTTATGTGTGAATTGCCTGGATATTTTTTGACCACACCGGTAACTTCAAATTCTGTTCTATCAATCCCAACCTCGATAACCTTACCTATTGGTTCTTCGCTTCCAAAATATTTATTTGCCATCTCGTCTGTGATGACTACTGTATTGGAACGGGCAAGAACTGTTGCCGGATCACCCTTTAGTAAGCCTTTTGTGAATACTCCAAAAAAGCTGGAATCAGCATAGAAAAACCGGTCTTCAAGAAAACTATTCTCCTTATACCTGACTATGGGTTCACCGACAAAAGCAAACATGCGGGTTGTGCTGATCACCTCTGGGTAATCCCGAACAAGTGTTGGGGCCAGTGGCACGTTTGTTACAGCGACTATCAATTCATTCCCCTCCTTGGTAGAGTGTAATCCAACCCGGTATATTTGGTCATAATTATCGTGAAATTTATCGTAACTAAGTTCATCCTGGACATACAAAAGAATTAGGATTGCACTCGCTAGTCCAATCGCAAGCCCCGAAATGTTGATCAATGAATAGGCCTTGTGTGTGACAAGGTTTCTGAAGGCGATGGTTATGAAATTTCTAAACATGGGAGTAGTGTTAGGGTTTTAACTTAAATAATAGCAGGTATAATATATTTTTCAAGAATTTTAAATGGAGGTCTTTTTGTCAGGTAATTGCCACCGGTGAAAACAACTACTGTATTTACTTCAGGGAGGACCATAATGTGTTGTCCACCAAACCTCAAGGCAGTAAACATATGAATTTTCATACCTGATTGTGAATAAGTTTTTGTCCACCATGGATAAGAATAGCCCATTCTACCGGATGCTTCACCCGGGATATTTATCCTATGGTTTCCGGGAAAATCATCAGCACTTTTTTCGACCCATTGTTCAGATACTATTCTTTTCCCATTCCAAACTCCTTTATCTAAAAATGTTGCACCTATTTTAGCCATTTCTTTTGGTCTAATTTCCAAATTATTGCCATCAACGCCATTTTTAAATTTTAACGGCCAATTTAATGAATCAATTCCTAAGTGCTTAAACAAATATTTTTGGGAAAACTCATCAATATTCATTTTTGTAGCATTTTTGATGATTTCACCCAGAACAATCATATTTCCGGTGGCGTAATTAAAACTTGTCCCGGGTTCAACGAGTAGCTGTTTTTCTAAGATATATGTGATTGGGTCTTTATTCTGGAACCAAACTCCAACGGCAGGGTTTTCCGAACTGCTGTATGGCGCACTCCATTCACGCCACTCTAATCCGGATGTCATGGTTAGCAGATGTTCAATGGTAATTTTGTTTTTCCCTTTGATTTTTAAGTGTTGATGTTCCGGCAAATAATCAAATATAGACTGATGAACATTTTCGATGAAACCATGATCTATTGCGATTCCGATGCAAGCTGAAGTAATGCTTTTGGTAGCGGAATGAATATTATGTAACATGGTCCTGTCCCATATCACTAAATCACCATGATGATTGGTACCATCCCAATTCCATTTATGGCCCTCAAAATACTTTTCTAATACCAGCTTGCCATCCTTAAAAATGATCATAGAATGTACTTCATTATTTTTGCTTTGGAGTATTTCATTAACTGCTTTTTCAATCAACTTTGCATCAATATTCACTTCAGCTAAAGTGCCAACTTTAAATCCATCGTTTATATTCTCAGGTGGCTGATAAGTGTATTGGCTAAAAGATTCTAATGTACAACTGACATTAAATATTGAAAGAATTGTAATTATAATAATCGCTTTTTTCATAATAAAACTTTTATTTTTTTTCATTTGCTTAATTTTATGCGCTGTATGCACATTTCCACTTACTTTTTTTAATCCAAATAATGGTCTTAAAAAACTCACTCTTTTAATTACCAAATCATATAAAGCAAAACATCCTATGCCTGTAAATGCCACAGTTAAGACGAATTTTAATACAGTTGGAATACCAAGTGGAAATATTAAGAACGAGCCTAAGTATAGGAAAATCATATGTATAATATATATTGGATATGCTCCCTGGCTTAAATAGCTTAATGTTTTACTTGGATGATTAAGGTATTTATAAGCAAAACCAAATACAGTAAAAATCCACATGTTCGATTCGATAGCCATAAGATAATTAGGGGCTTTTAGTTGGAATTCAATTAAACGAACTAAAAAAAGTATCACAGCGATAGATAAAAATAGCCATCTCCATTTAAGAATTGTTTGCCAGAAAGTTTTTCCACTAATTACAAAACAAAAACCGAATAAAAATGCTAACAGTCCTAACAAAAATCCGTGCAATGTCATGGAATACGTTTCATATGTTTCGGGTTTAACTAATACCGCTTCCAAAATAAAAAATACTACTATTAGCAACAATCCCAATGGATTTCTAAACAAGTTATTTAACCATCTGACAATTTTACCATTTTTATTTCTTTTAAAGTAAAAGAAAAGAGGAGATAACAGAATTACATAGATAAATATATTTGCAAGAAACCATAAATGACTTGGATTGGGGGAATATATTATATCCTGTCTATAGTATTTTTGCCATATTAAAATGTGTATTGGAACAATAAAAAAGATGCCAAACAGGAATGGTAAAAAAATTCTCTTTGTTCTCTCAAGTAACAATTGTTTCCAATTTCTTTTTCTGATTGCAAAACAAACCCCCATTCCGGATACAAAAAATAACAAAGGGATCCTCCATACATTCATCATAGACATTGGTATCCATAATGATTCCAGAGGTTTATTACTTTGAATAAATCCGATAAATACTCCCCAGGGCTGGAATCCAATTCCGATATGGTAAATTAAGAGTAATCCAATGGCTATTACCCTTAACCAGTCTATATCGTATCTTCTGTTTGTTGTTGACATTTTTTTATTGATTAAAGTTAACCTATCGCAACATCTCTGCAATCTTTGGGCGCGTAGTTTCTATTTGCTCGTAGTCCAGTTTAAATCCAAGTGGTCCGAGATCCTTGCTGAATTGGTCGTAAATGAACTTCACATCGGAAAATGGACCGGAAACGGACTGCAGTGCAGTTGATCCGTAGTTGTTCTGCAATTCTTTGTCGGCACCGTTCTCCAGCAACATCCCGACAATCTCCAGACGACAGAGAAAAGCAGCGGAATGGAGTGCGGTTGATCCCTCATTATTTTTAAGGTTCACATCGGCTCCGGCCTCAATTAACGCCCTGGCTACTTCAGTCTTGCCAAAAACTGCTGCAGAAATCAGCGGACTGGAGCCAAGCGTTGGTTCTCTTTCATCCAGGTTTGAACCTGCTTTAATGTGTTGTTGAATGGCGTCAATATCCCCCAGGAAAGTGGCCGTATGGATATCAATACCCGGAGGTTTAACGCTTGTTTTTGAATTTGAGGATGTTCCCGTCTCGTCTGCTGTGTTTGCCCGGTTGCCGCCGCAAGCGGCAATAGTTAATAATGTAACTGCCAGCATTGCTGTTGTTACTACTTTAATTGAATTAATCTTTTGTGTTTTCATAATTAATTTGTTTTAAAAATTTGACATTTTTTCTATGGTGTAAAGATCCGTCAAACAATGATGCAGCACTAATCAAAAAAAAGGTAAATAATATCAAGTTTGTTGAAGCTGTTGTAATTATGGTGAGAGGATATAAATTATGACG
This sequence comes from Bacteroidota bacterium, assembly GCA_015222065.1. GTDB lineage: Bacteria > Bacteroidota > Bacteroidia > Bacteroidales > VadinHA17 > JADFUQ01. The sequence continues at coordinate 1,171 of JADFUQ010000105.1, read as the reverse complement.
CAAGAGTTGAAGCAATAGTAAAATTGCACGAAACGGAAAGGACTATGGGAAAGCAACTATTTTCGTATCTTTGACAATATATATCTGTTTCAGATTTAATTGATTACTGCCATGCCAGATGCACACTCCACACAAAATGATTTCTTAAGTAAAATCACAGAAATTATAGTGGAGAACATATCCAATGAACGGTTCGGTGTTTCTGAGCTTGCACATGAAATTGGGATGAGTCGTTCAAACCTGCTCCGTAAGGTAAAAAAGTTATCAAAAATATCCGTTAGCCAGTTTATCAGACAGGTACGTTTAAAACATGCAATGGAAATGTTAAGGCAGACTTCCTTAACCGTTTCCGAAGTATCATATAAGGTTGGTTTTAGCAGTATATCATATTTTATCAAATGCTTCCACGATTATTATGGATACCCGCCCGGGGAGGTTGGAAAAAGAGATTTAAACGAAAGTGATTCCATTCAAATTGGTGAATCCAGTAAAAAACGGAATATTACTATCCTTGTTTCAGCTATTTTTGTGGTTGTTTTATTAGCTATACTGTTTATTGTTTTTAAACCTGTCTTATCCAAAAAAATCAACCTTGAAAAATCAATTGCTGTTTTGCCATTCAAAAATGATAGTAATGATTCTACCAATGTTTATATAATTAATGGATTAATGGAATCCATACTTAATAACCTTCAAAAAATTGAAGATTTAAAAGTTATTAGCCGGACATCCGTTGAAAAGTACAGGAACGCCCCCCAGATAATTCCAGAGATAGCAAGGCAGTTGAATGTGAATTATTTTGTAGAAGGAAGTGGCCAAAAAATTGGAGATCAAATTCTACTTAATATTCAATTGATCGAAGCTCAAACCGATAAGCACTTGTGGTCAGGACAATATAGTAGAGAAGCAAAGGATATATTTAAATTGCAGATGGAAGTTGCAAAAAATATTGCAGATGAAATAGAGGCAATAATCACACCAGAAGAGGAAGAAAGGATTAATAAAGTTCCTACCGAAAACCTTGTTGCTTATGATTATTTTTTAAAAGGTCTTGATTTATTCTATAAAGGAAGTCGTGAAAGTTTAGTAGAAGCTATTACCTATTTTGAGAAGGCAATAGAACATGATAACGAATTTGCACGTGCATATGCAGATATTGCCATTGCTTATT